>NZ_JBHVYK010000025.1:0-94265 GCF_042880855.1 Streptomyces sp. NPDC058291 | reverse complement strand
CAGAGCTGCCCCTGACCGGCGGCCTGGCCGCCGACGCCGGGGCCGCCGCAGCCGCCGCCCTGACCCCCGCCCGGGCCGCCCTGACCCCCGCCCGGGCCGCCCTGGCCGCCTCCCCGGCCCGCGCCGGGGCCGCCGCTCGCCGCACCGGTCGGCGTACCCGTCGGGGCGCCCGTCGGCCGGCCCGACGCCGCCGCCCCGGACGGGGCTCCGGACGGGGCTCCGGACGGGGCTCCGGACGGCGCTCCGGACGGCGTGCCGCCCGGCATGCCCGAGGCGGCGCCCGACGGCGGCCGGCAGGACTGCTGGGCGGAGGCGCCGCCGCCGGTGGAGGAACTGTCCGAGCCGCAGGCCGCCAGGACGAGGGGCGAGAGCGCCAGCAGGGCCACCGCGGGGACGAGACGGACGGGCGTCAGCGCACGCTTCATGAGAGACCGCTCCAGGGAGGATGAGGGGAACCTGAGAGCAGGAACTCAACCAACGGCCCCTGGGGCTTCCTTGAGCCCTCTCTGTCCGCCGCCTGTCCATCGGGTAAAGCACGTCTCAAGTGACCTCGCCGGCCCGGGAGTTCACCGGCAAGCCCGGCCGGCACACCGGTACGGCTCCGTGACGGAGGCCGCCCTCGTGGGCCGGTCGGGCCGGGAGGCCCTCAGCCGAGCCTGACCCGGGCCAGCTGCCGCGACTGCGCGACGAGCCGGTCCGCGCTGTCCCAGATCTCGGCGTCCTCCTCCAGGAAACCGCCGGCGAGGTTGCGGGTGGTGATGGACACGCGCAGCGGGCCCGGGGCCGGACGGCAGCGGACGTGCACCGTCAGCTCGACGGTGGGGACCCAGCCGCGCAGACCGATCTCGAAGGCGGTGGGCGGCAGCGCGTCCACGGCGAGGAGAAGGGAGAGCGGGTCGTGGTCGCGGCCGTCCTTCAGACCGAACCAGGCCCGCATCTCGCCCTTGCCCGAGGGCTGTCCGAGCGCCCAGCCGAGGGTGGACGGGTCGAGCTTGAGCATCAGACGCTCGGTGATGGCGGAGCTGCCGTCGACCGGCGCCGGTCCGTCCTCGGGGCCGAAGCACTGGTCCATCGGCGGGATCGCGGGCGGCTTCGCCGTGGTGCGGACGTCGTCCGGCAGCGCGTCGAGGTCGCCGTAGGAGGCGAGGACGCGGATCCGCTCGACCTCGTCGCCGTTCTCGTCGTACTGCAGGAGCGAGGCCTGGCCGGTGGACAGCGTGCGGCCGGTGCGGACCACGTCGGTGCGGACGATCGCCGGGCCCGGCTGGGAGGGGGTGAGGTAGTGGGCCGAGATCGTGAAGGGGTCGCCGTGCGGCAGGGCGTCCGCGAGCGCGCGCCCGAGGATCGCGAGGAGGTAACCGCCGTTGACGGCGCTGATGATCGTCCAGCCGGCCGACAGGTCGATCTCGTAGACGCCCGGCGCGCGCCGTGTGAGCGCGGTGTCCCGGTCGAACTCGCTGTCGCCGATGGCGGCCCGCCGGGCCGTCGCCGTAGCTGCTTCTGCCATGGCTGCACGGTACAACACTTGATTACTAAGCAGTAGCTTTTCCGGCGGTCCTACCATCTTACCGTCGGCCCGGGACTGCAATTTCTTGGTAAGTGTCCGAACTCGTCCGTAACCTCGACGCCTGGTTGCCCCTCTGCTAAGGCATGAGCCTCACCGGGACTCCGTTCCTCTACACCCTGATCGCGCTGTCCGCCGTCGCCGTCGCGCTGCCGCTGCTGGCGTGGTCGCGACTGCGCGGACCGCGGATCCTGCGCGCCGCGGCCCGGGTCATGATGCTGCTGTTCGCCCAGGCCACGGCCGTGAGCCTGGTCTTCGTCCTGGTCAACAACGCCAACAACCTGTATGACACATGGGACGACCTCCTGGGCACCGGCACCCATGTGGAGCAGGCCGCCGACCTCGGCGCCGACGGCACCGGAGGCATCGCGCTGAACCGGCTGCCGAAGGTAAGACAGAAGTTCACCCTGGGGGACGGCGCGGCGCTGCACGCGGCCGGCGGCGTGCGCGTCACCCAGGTGCACGGCCGGGTCTCCGGCGTGAACGCCGAGGTCTACGTCTGGCTGCCCCCGCAGTACGACGAACCCGCCTACGCCCACCGGTCCTTCCCCGTCGTGGAGCTGCTGCCGGGCTACCCGGGTTCCGCGAAGTCCTGGTTCGGGACGCTGCACGTGCACGAGCAGCTGGCCCCACTGATGGGCAAGGGCAGGATCGCGCCGTTCATCCTGGTCGCACCGCGCACCACCCTGCTGCCCGGCGTGGACACCGGCTGCGCCAACGTCCCCGGCACCGTCAACGCCGACACCTGGCTCAGCGTCGACGTGCCGAAGATGGTCACGGACAACTTCCGGGTCCAGCCCGAGCCCAAGGGCTGGGCGGTGGCCGGGTACTCGGCGGGAGCCCACTGCGCGACCAAGCTCGCCGTCGCCCACCCCGACCGCTACCGGGCGGCGGTGAGCCTGTCCGGGTACAACGACCCGGTGGCCCAGCGCAACTCCCTGGCGGCGCAGGACACCGCCCTGCGCGCGGCGAACAACCCGTATCTGCTGCTGCGCAAGGCCGTCGCCCCGCCGCCGGTCGCGCTCTACCTCTCCGGCCAGCCGCACGACGGGTACGAGGCGGGCATGGCCCTGCGGCAGGAGGCGAAGGCGCCGACGACGGTGCACGTCGTGTACATCCCGAAGGACGCAGGCGCGCACAGCATGGCGTTGTGGCGGCCGCAGGTGGTGCCGGCGTTCCGCTGGCTCACGACGCAGCTGGGCCAGCGCGCGGTCGTCGGCGGGAAGGGGTCTACTCCTCGCGCACCGTCGAGCGACGGTTCCAGGCGCGCGGAGCTCGCCAGTGGAAGCGCATCGCGAGCAGCCGCAGGACGAAAGCGGTGAGCGCGGCCGCCCCGCTGGCCAGTGGCGTGAGCATGCCGTAGCGGATGCACAGCGCCACCATGGCGGCGCCGGCCATCGCCGGGACCGCGTAGAGGTCGCGGTCCCAGCGCAGGAGCGAGGGCACCTCGTTGGCCAGCACGTCGCGCAGCACGCCGCCGCCGACGGCGGTGGCGAGCCCCAGGGCCGCCGACGCGGTCAGGTTCAGCCCGTAGTCGTACGCCTTCGTCGTGCCCGTGACGCAGAACAGGCCGAGGCCCGCCGCGTCGAAGACGTTGACGCCCAGCTGGATGCGCTCCACCTGCGGATGCAGGAAGACCACCAGCAGGGCGGCGAGCAGCGGCGTGAGGAAGTACCCCAGGTCGGTGAAGGCGGCCGGGGGCACCGCCCCGATCACCAGATCCCGGAACACGCCGCCGCCCAGCGCGGTGACCTCGGCGAGCATGGCGATGCCGAACACGTCGAAGTTCTTGCGGACGGCCAGCAGCGCGCCCGAGATGGCGAAGACGAAGATGCCGATCAGGTCGAGCGTGTGCTGGACGGAGGGGCTGAAGATTTGCTGGAGCACCCCTACATTCTCACCCAGCGCAAAGACTCCGCCTTACATTACAAGGCGGAGAAGCCTCACAGAGACGGTTTCGCCGGGGTGAACAGCCAGGTCTGGAAGAGGTCGTCGAGCTGTCGTCCGGAGATCCGCTCGGCGAGGCGGACGAAGTCGTCGGTGTCCGCGTTGCCGTAGCGGTGCAGCCTGGTCCAGGTCGGGAGCAGCCTGAAGAACGCCTGGTCGCCGATGCGCTCGCGCAGGACCTGGAGGGTCATCGCGCCGCGCTGGTAGACGGCGGAGGCGAACATGGTGTCGCGCTGCGGGTCGCCGACGGGGATCTGCCAGAAGGCGTTGTCGGCGGGACGGGCGTTGTAGCCGGCCAGGAACGAGTCGTGCGCCGACCGGACGCCCCGGTGCTCGGCCCACAGCCACTGGGCATAGGTGGCGAATCCCTCGTTGAGCCAGATGTCCTTCCAGTGGGCCACCGACACGGAGTCGCCGAACCACTGGTGCGCCAGCTCGTGCACGATCGTGGACTCGTTGCGGACGGCCGAGTACGCCGGCTTGGACTGCACCTCCAGGGAGAAGCCGGCCTGCGGCATGTCGTCGACGATCGCGCCGGTCTCCTCGAAGGGATACGGGCCGAAGACCTGCGACCAGTAGTCGGTGGCTGCCGCGGTGACGCCGTACACGTCCACGCTGTTGCTGTTCGCGAGCACCGGGTCGATCGCGACGTAGATCGGGGTGCCGCCGGGCGTCCTCCCGGTCTTCACGTCGAACTTCCCGATGGTGGCGGTCGCCAGGTAGGTGGCCATCGGCTTCGTCTCGCGCCAGTGGGTGTACGTCGAGCCGCCCTTGTCGTACGTCGAGACCAGCCGGCCGTTGGAGACCGCGGTCAGGCCCCGGGGCGCCTTGATCCGGATGTCGTAGGCGGCCTTGTCGGAGGGGTGGTCGCTGGACGGGAACCAGGTGGACGCGGCGTTGGGCTCGCAGGCCACGAAGACGCCGTCGGCGGTCTTCATCCAGCCGTAGTCGGACCCGAAGACGATGGGGCCGCCGAGGGGTTCGGGCACACCGCCGTAGGTGACGGTCACCTCGAAGGTCCGTCCCTTGCGGATCGCCCCGCGCGGGGTGATGCGGATCTCGTCGCCGGTACGGGTGAACTGCGCCTTCCTGCCGTCCACTTCGACCCGGGAGACCGCCAGTCTCTGCAGGTCCAGATCGAAGGACGAGAGGTTCTGGGTGGCGCGGGCGGTGATCGTCGTCCGGCCGTCGAGACGGTCGGTGTCAGGGTCGTAGGCGAGGGAGAGGTCGTAATGGCGGGCGTCGAAGCCGCCGTTGCCGAGCTGCGGGAAGTAGGCGTCGCCGATTCCGTCGGCGCCCGGGGTGGGGGCGGAGGAGGCGGCGATGACGAGGAAGGAGGCCGCCGCTGTCGCGAGGGCCCCCCAACGTGCCGAACGGGAGAGTGCCATGTGTCGTCCCTTCGAGCGCGTGCCGTTGTGCCGGACGCGGACGACTCTGCACTCTCCCGTTAAGGCATGTACATGACTTTACTAACTCGTCATGCCCTACTTGTCAGTTGACTCCTGGCCCTCGGACTTCGCGACCTCGCCGTCCTCGGTCTTCACGACCTCGGCCGGCTCCGCGACCTCGGCGGCCCCGGCCTTCTCGACATCGGCGGATCCGGCCTTCACGGCCCCGGCCTTCTCGACCCCGGCCGGCTCCGCGACCTCGGCGGACTCCGCCTCGGCCTCGGTCGCGCGGGACTCGCCGGCCACCGCCGCCGCCAGCGCCGCCGACGTCTCCGCCGACTCCGCGAGCACCTCGTCGGCCACCAGCTCCGCCGCCTCCTTGGCGACGGTCAGCAGAACGGTGTCCTGCGGAGCCTGGTCCTCGAAGTTCTCCGGGTGGTGGCAGGCGACCTGCTGACCGGTCCGCAGCTCGACGAGGACCGGCTCGGTGGTCTTGCAGATCTGCGTCGCCTTCCAGCACCGGGTGTGGAAGCGGCAGCCGCTCGGCGGGGAGATCGGCGAGGGCACGTCGCCCTTGAGCAGGATCCGCTCGCTCTTGGCGTTCTTGCGCCGCGGGTCCGGGATCGGCACCGCCGACATCAGCGCCTTGGTGTACGGGTGCATCGGCGACTTGTACAGCAGGTCCCGGTCCGCGAGCTCGACGATCTTGCCGAGGTACATCACCGCGATGCGGTCCGAGACGTGCCGGACGACCGAGAGGTCGTGCGCGATGATCACGTACGTGAGGCCGAGCTCCTGCTGGAGGTCGTCGAGCAGGTTGACGACCTGGGCCTGGATCGACACGTCCAGGGCCGAGACCGGCTCGTCGGCCACGACCAGCTTCGGGTTCAGCGCGAGCGCGCGGGCGATGCCGATGCGCTGGCGCTGGCCGCCGGAGAACTCGTGCGGATAGCGGTTGTAGTGCTCGGGGTTGAGCCCCACGACCGACAGCAGCCGCTGGACCTCCTTCTTCACGCCGCCCTCGGGCTCGACGCCCTGGAGCTTGAAGGGAGCGCCGACGATCGTGCCGATGGTGTGCCGCGGGTTCAGCGACGAGTACGGATCCTGGAAGATCATCTGGACGTCGCGGCGCAGCGGACGCATGCCGCCGACGCCGAGGTGCGTGATGTCCCTGCCCTCGAACTCGACCTTGCCGCCGGTCGGTTCGAGCAGCCGGGTGATCAGCCGGCCCATCGTCGACTTGCCGCAGCCCGACTCGCCCACGACGCCGAGCGTCTCGCCGGAGCGGACCTCGAAGTCGATGCCGTCGACCGCGTGCACGGCCCCGACCTGCCGCTGGAGCAGGCCCTTCTTGATCGGGAAGTGCTTCTGCAGCCCGGTCACCTTCAGCAGGACCTCGCCGGGGGCGACGTCCTTGGTGAGGCTCGCCCCCCGCTTCGTCGGGCCGTCGGCCTGCGCGGGAATGGTCACCGCTTTCGCTTCGTCACTCACAGCTTCGGCGCAATCTCTTCGGTCCAGATACGCTCCCGCTGCTCCTTGCCCAGGTGGCAGGCGGCCCAGTGCCGGCTGCCGACCTCGGCCAGCTCGGGCCGGACGGTGCGGGTGACGTTGTCCTTCGGCAGGTCCGCGTACGGGCAGCGCGGGTTGAAGGCGCAGCCGGACGGGATGTTGATCAGCGAGGGCGGGGAGCCCTTGACCGGGATCAGCCGCTCCTGCTGGTCGCGGTCCAGACGCGGCATCGAGCCGAGCAGACCCCAGGTGTAGGGGTGCCGGGGCTCGTAGAAGACCTCCTCGGCCGGGCCGCGCTCGACGCAGCGGCCGCCGTACATCACCAGGATGTCGTCGGCGAGTTCGGCGACGACGCCCAGGTCGTGGGTGATGACGATGACCGCGGAGCCGAACTCCTTCTGCAGGTCGCGGATGAGGTCGAGGATCTGCGCCTGGACGGTCACGTCCAGGGCGGTCGTCGGCTCGTCCGCGATCAGCAGCTCGGGGTTGTTGACCAGCGACATCGCGATCATCGCGCGCTGACGCATACCGCCGGAGAACTCGTGCGGGTAGCTGTCCACCCGCTTGTCCGGCTGCGGGATGCCCACCCGGTCGAGCATCTCGACCGCACGGCGCTTGGCGGTCTTCTTGTCGACGTCGTGGTGGATGCGGTACGCCTCCACGATCTGCTGGCCGATCGTGTAGTACGGGTGCAGCGCCGACAGCGGATCCTGGAAGATCATCGCCATCTCGCGGCCGCGCAGCTTGCGCACGTGGTCGGGGTCGGCCGACAGCAGCTCGGTGCCGTCCAGCCAGATCTCGCCGGAGATCTGCGCCTTGCGCTTGCCGTACTGGCCGGCGGTGTGCAGGCCCATGATGCCCAGCGAGGTCACCGACTTGCCGGAGCCGGACTCGCCCACGATGCCGAGGGTCTTGCCCTTCTCCAGCTGGAAGCTGAGCCCGTCGACGGACTTGACCAGGCCGTCGTCGGTCGGGAAGTGCACCTTGAGGTCGCGCACTTCGAGGAAGGACGTCGGCGCGGGCGAGGCGGGGGTGGGCTCGCCCACGGCCGCTCCGCTCTTGCTGAGTTCGGTCACGTGAGCCTCACTCGGGGGTCGATCACGGCGTACAGGATGTCCACCACGAGGTTGGCGACGAGCACCGCGAGGGAAGTGATCAGGGTGACGCCCACGATGATGGGCAGATCCTGGTTGCGGATGGCGTCCAGCACGGCCCGGCCGAGACCGGGCAGGTTGAACGTGGACTCGGTCAGGATCGCGCCGCCGATGAGGGCGCCGAGGTCCATGCCGAGCATGGTGAGGATGGGCGTCATCGTCGAGCGCATGGCGTGCTTGCCGATGACGGTGGTCTCCTTCAGGCCCTTGGCCCGGGCGGTGCGGATGTAGTCCTCGCCGAGGATCTCCAGCATGGTGGCGCGGGTGATCCGGGCGTACATCGCCGCGTACAGGAAGGCCAGGGTGATCCACGGCAGGATCATCGCGCCGAACCAGCCGGAGAAGCTGTCCTCCAGCGGCACGTACTGCGCGTCGATCCAGTGGAGCCCGAAGGCGAAGATCGCCAGGCTCAGCATGCCGGTGAAGTAGATGGGCAGGGAGACGCCCGCCAGGGCGACCACCATCGCACCGCGGTCCCACAGGGTGCCCCGCTTGAGCGCGGAGAGCACGCCCGCCGCGACGCCGAAGACCAGCCACAGCACGGCGGCGCCGAGCGCGAGACCCAGGGTCACCGGGAAGCGGTCGGTCAGCACCGGCCAGACGGCCTGCTCGCTGCGGAAGGAGTAGCCGAAACACGGTGCGGCGCAGTGGATGGTGTCGCCTCCGCCGGTGTACGTGCGTCCGGCGAAGATGCCCTTGAAGAACTCCCAGACCTGCGCGTAGATCGGGTCGGCCAGACCGAGCTTCTCGCGCACGCCCTCGACGGCGGCAGGGTCGGCCTGCTTGCCCACGAAGCTCAAGGCGATGTCGACGCCCGCCCACTTGGGGAAGAGGAAGAAGATGCTGAAGACCACCATGACGATGACCACGAGCATCACTGCGGCGGCGAACAACCGCCTGATGAGGTAAGCGAGCACAGCTCTCGGCCCGCCGCGGACCGCGGGCCACCGGAGATTGTCCGGTGGCCCGCGATCACGCTGCGCCGGCCTTCACCTGCCTTTCGTGCCGTTCGGCGGGTGTGCCGGGTTTACTTCTTGGGGTTCTTCAGACCGAGGTTGACGAAGTCGTACTGACCGCTGTAGCCGTCGGTCGTGTAGACGTTCGCCAGGTTGTCCGAGCGCCAGTTGATGAACTTCTCGAAGACGAAGGGCAGGTAGTACGCGCCCTCCATGACCTTGTGGTTGATCTCCGTGGCGATCTTGGTCTTGCCGGCGTCGTCCAGCGTGGTGACGTACGAGTTGAACAGGCCGTCGATGGCCTTGTCCTTGATGAGCGCGTAGTTGTTGTTACCGCTCTGCTGGATGTACTTGCTGTCCCACAGCGGCAGACCGAAGCCCTGGACGGACGGGAAGTCCGGGCCCCAGCCCATGATGATGATGCCGTAGCCCTTCTTCTGCACGTTCGAGGGGCTGCCGATGATGCCGGTGGTCTGCGAGCCGTCGAACTGGTCGATCTCGGCGGTGATGCCGATCTTCTTCAGCGACGCCTGCAGGGACTGGGCGGTGGCCACCTCGACCGGCTTGTTGTTGCGCACCGCGATGGTGGTCTTGAAGCCGTTCGGCTGACCGCAGGCCTTCAGGGCCTCCTTGGCCTTGGCCACGTTGCCGTTCTTGTTCGCGCCGGCCAGCTCGTACGGGTCGTACTTCTGGCCCTCGGAGCCCGCGACGGACGGCGGCAGCATGTTGGTGCCGATGTCGCCGCCGGCCACCGGGCCGCCGCGCGCGGTCTGCAGCGACACGTGGTCGGCGCCGAGGATGACGGCCTTGCGGCAGTCGATGTTGTCGAACGGCTTCACGCTCTGCGGGAATACCGCGTAACGGATGTAGCCGGAGACCGGGTTGTCCAGGTTGGCCTTGTGCTGCTTCAGGGCGGTGGTGCGGCCCTGCGGCGACATGCCGGTCTGGGTGAGGTCCAGGTCCAGGTCACCGTTGAGCAGACGCTGGTCGAGCTGGTTGGCGTCCGAGTAGAACTTGACGGTGATCTTGTCCGGGTAGGCCTTGCGGACCGGGTCCGACGCCTGCTTCCAGGAGGTGTTGCGGACCAGCGTGAGGTCCTTGCCCGGGCTGTACGACTCGAACTTGTACGGGCCGGAGGAGAACGGGTGCAGCTGGTACTTGGCCTTGGTGTCCTTGTCCTGGCGGACCGGGGACGCCGAGATCAGGGCCAGCATCTCCTGGAAGTCGGAGTTGGCCTGCGGGAGCTTGAAGACGATGGTCTTGTCGTCCGGCGTCTCGATGGCCTTCAGGCCCAGCTTGTCCGCGGACGTGTCCTTGTAGGGGCCCTTGTACGCGCCCTTGGGGTCGAGCACGTCCTTCAGGTACGTCGGACCGCCGGACAGCACGTCCTGCGCCCACACGCGCTCGATGCCGTACTTGACGTCCTTGGAGGTGATCGGCTTGCCGTCCTCCCACGTGACGCCGTCGCGCAGCGTGTACGTGTAGGTCTTGCCGTCGTCCGAGACCTTGGCGAGACCGGACGCGAGGTCGGGGGTCAGCTCGGCGCCCGCCTTGCCCGGCTCCGTCTTGTTCGTGACGAGCTGGCGGCTGTAGTAGCGCGCGAAGTTCCACATCATGCCGTAGTAACCGCGCGTGGTGTCCCACGAGTCGGCGTCCTGGGCGCTGCCGAACTTCAGCGTGCCGCCCTTCTTGGCGGCGGAGGCCTGGGCGACCTTGTTGTTCGCGGCGTCGAAGCCGGCGGCGCCGGTGCTCGAGCCCTTGTCGTCGTCTCCGCCACCGCCGCACGCCGCCGTGGTCAGCAGCGCGGCGACCGCGGCGGCAGCGGCAAGTGCCTGCTTCCGCCGCCCTGAGGTGCGTTGGGTAGTCACGATCTCGGATCCTCCGGATAGATGAGAGCCCCCGTGTGAAGGTCACGGGACGGTTGGGGCGCCGGGTTCGGCGGTGCCGCTGTTCTGCGGTTCAGCGGGATGCCTTCGGGTCCAGCGCATCCCGGACGCCGTCGCCGAAGAGGTTGAAGGCCAGCACGGTGATGAAGATCGCCATACCCGGGACCACCATGTACATGGGGTCCGACTCGTAGTAGTCGATCGCGCTCGAGAGCATCTGTCCCCACGAGGCGGTGGGCGGTTTGACGCCGACGCCCAGGAAGCTCAGGGCGGCCTCGGTGAGGATGTTGGTGGGGATCATCATCGTCGTGTACACGACGATCGGGGCGACCAGGTTGGGCAGCAGTTCCTTGAACAGGATGTACAGCCGCCCGGCACCGAGCGACCGGGCGGCCTCGACGTACTCGCGCTCACGCAGCGAGAGCGTCTGGCCGCGCACCACACGTCCGACGTAGGGCCAGCCGAAGAAACCGATGACCAGGATCATGACGAAGACGCGCACGCTCGAACCGGTCAGGCCCAGCATCTCGTTCGGCATGACGGAGACCAGGGCGATGATGAAGAGCAGCTGCGGGAAGGCGAGCAGACCGTCCATCACGCGGCTGATCAGGGAGTCGATCCAGCCGCCGAAGAAGCCGGCGAGGATGCCGAGCACCGTTCCGAGGATCACGGCCACCACGGCGGACAGGAAGCCGACCAGCAGGGAGATCCGGGCCCCGTAGAGGATGCGGGCGAAGATGTCGCGGCCGTTGACCGGCTCGACGCCGAGCAGGTGGTCGCCGCTGATGCCGCCCAACGAGCCCGTGGGCGTGCCGAAGAGCGGGTCGATGAGGTTCTCGTGGTACTCGTTCGGGTCCTGCCCGAGGAGGCTCGTGATGACGGGCGCGAGCAGCGCGACCACCACGAGGAGGAGCACCACGATTCCGCCCGTGAGGGCGAGCTTGTCCCGCTTGAGGCGTTCCCAGGCGATCCGGCCCAGGGAACGGCCCTGAACGGCCTTGGCGTCGCCGCTGGCGACCGCCGCTTCCTCGGCCGCGCTCGGGGCCGCTTCCGCGGTCGGCTCGTGCAATGGTGCCGTCATCTGGCAGGGACCCCTCTCAACCGGCGGTAGCCGGCCCGCACTTGCCGCTGTAGCGGCGTGATCAGTCCGTGATACGCAGGGGATAAGTCCCCCTGGAGCCGGAGTCTTCAACGCTTTGGCGATCTGTTGCCAGACTTGACGGTGAATGGATGCGTAAACGTGATGCGGGTAGAGGGGTTCCGTTATCCGGACGGCGGGTAACGCCCCCCGGACAGGGACTTATCCGGACACTTTGGGCGCGTCCGGTAGTTATCGCCGCTATCTACGCGCGAAGAAGTCCGACTCCTGCCACGCGGAAGGAGCGGCGAACGCGTCAGTAGCGTCCGGTGGGCGGAAAGCCGTAACCGCCCGCGGGAGCCTGCGCGGGGGCCGCCGCGTGCGCCTCGCGGTCGTAGAACGGCCGCGCGTTGGCGCGCATCCACATCACGACGGGGTCGTACTCGTCGGTCATGGCGACCGTGGAGACCGGCAGCCCGTCCGGCACCGCGCCGATGGACTGCTGCATCATGGCGCGGACGGCGTCCACGGCCGGCGGCGAGGACTCGTAGACGTCCAGACCGAGGGCCAGGTAGGGCGCGCCCAGCGCCGGCTGCACCCAGGCCCGGCGCAGCGCGCGGACCACCGGGGTGCGGTGGGCGTTCTGCGCCAGCAGGGCGTAGAACTGCGGGATCTCGATGGCGGGTTCGGACAGCCGCAGCGGGCCGGCGGGCTGGCGTTCCAGGCCGGTGGCGATGCGGCGCAGGTCCAGCCACGGGATGCCGATGCCGCCGCCGGGGGCGTGCGGGTTCAGCCAGAGGCCGTAGTGGTCGGGGTAGAGCGTGCGGGCCGCGTCCAGCCCGTCGATCACCTCGTACGATCTGTTCCAGCCGCTGGCGCTGAGCTCCTGGGCGGAGGTCACGCACGGCGCGTAGCCGTGGCCGTCGACCTCCATGTTCCCGTACTGCGCGTCCGGGGAGCCGGCCTGGCCGTGCCACAGCAGCATCCAGAGCTGACCGGACGACGGGGTCGCGAGCGCGCGCAGGAGCGCCTCGTAGGCGTCGTAGCGCCCGGGCGTGACCTGGCGCAGCATGTGCTCGACCTGACCGGTCGCGATGCCGCTCGCGCTCACCTGTACCGCCCTTCTTCTGTGTTGCCCCGCGTCGGAGTCCAGCTTAAGCGCCCAAGGGCTCGGGGGGCGTGGTGCGTTGGCGGGCGCTGTCCGTTCGAGACCGGACGCCCCGCGGCGCAGCCGCCCGCGCGCCCCGGACCGACCGCCTCAGGGACGCCGGCGCGGGCGCCTCACGGACTCCGGCGCGGGTGCCTCAGGGACGCCGGCGCGGGCGCCGGTGCGGCCGGGTCTAGGGCAGCCGGGCGTAGAAGGGCCGGACCCTTTCCCTCAGCCACTCCCCCACCGGGTCCTGGGTCACGTCCAGGAGCACCAGGTTGACGGGCCACGGCGACGGCGCCCTGCCCAGGGCCCTGCCGAGGGCCTCCAGCGGCAGGGCGCGCAGGTCGCCCTCCCACGCGGAGAGCTCCACGCCGACGAACATCACCGGGTCCGCCGTCTCGATCGCGGCCAGGCAGCGGCGGGCCGAGCGCACCACGCCGATCGCCTCGAACTCCGCGGAGGCCGCGGCCAGGAAGTCGATCGGGTCGTCCTGCCAGTCGGGCTCGTAGAGGCGGACGCGGCCGCCGCTCGCCGGACCGTCCAGCGCGGTGCGGCCCGCCCGGCACAGCTCGGCCACGGCCGGCGGCGGCAGCGGGACGCCGACCACGCCGTCGGGGTTGACCAGGATGCCGACCTGCGGGGGCAGCCCGCGGGCGAACTCCACGGCCGGCGCGATCGTGTACGACATGTGCGCGCCGACGACCTGGCGGAACTGTTCCTCGGAGCTGAACACCGGGACGTAGACCTGGCCGTCGAGCTCCATGGTGGGCAGGTCGAGAGGGCCGCTGTGCGGGCCGCCGCCGGCGGGCAGCGGCACCCAGACGAAGCTGCGGCCGAGCACTTCGACGATCCGGCCGCCGGCCTGGGGCACGCCGAGGGAGGCGGAGAGCACCTCCTCCAGCTCGTTGCCGGGCCATCCGCCGTGCGGATGGGGGTGTGCCTGCGCCGGGAAATCCGTCGGGAAGTCCGCCGGGGGGAAGTCCATCTGCCTACCGCCTGCCGAGAACCGCTCACGCTGCTGTGGCTGAAAGGCTAGCGGGTGCCGGGCGGGCCGGTTCAGCCCGTGAAGCCGATGCGGCGCAGGACGTCGGCCGCGGACCGGTCGAGCAGGACCGCCGCGCCGCACCCCGCGGGCAGCCGGCCCCTCTCCACCGAGCGCAGCAGACGGGCCGCCGCACGGCGGTGCCGCAGGAAGGCGTAGCGCGAGACGCCCCGGCCGCGCTCGCGCTGGCCCTCCAGAGCGGCGTCGGCGCCGACGTCGAGGAGGAGCAGGTGGAGCGTGCCGCCCCGGCGGCGGGCCTCGCGGGCCAGCCAGCCGCGGACCCAGGACTGGGTGCCGCAGTCGTGCACGACGACTCCCTCGCCGCCGCGCAGGACGCGCCGCAGTCCGGCGTAGTGGGAGAGCCGCACGAGGGGGCGGTAGAGGGCGTAGGGCAGGAAGCGGGGCATGCGGGCGTCCCAGCGCTCGCGGGTGTCCTGGGAGTCGACGCGGACGCCGTTCACGGTCCGCCGCATCAGCGTGGACTTGCCGCCGCCGGGCAGGCCGGTCACCACGACCACGTCACGGGGGCCGAAGAGGAGGCCGTGCGGGCTGCGGCCGGCTCGCTCGCGCAGGTCGCGGACGACGGGCGCGGGCTGTGCGCCGCACGCCTCCCGGGCCCGCCGGCCGGGCTGCGTGGGCACCGCGATCCCCGGGCCGGTCGCGAATGCCGTGGTCCTCGCCGTGGTCGTCCGCTTCACCGTGATCGTCCTCCCCTGGGGTCGGGTGTCCCTCGTCCCCGTCGAGCGTAAAGAGAAGGTAATGCGCGGCGCCTCGCGTTTTCGTGCGCGTAGCGACACAAGCCGGTCACAGATACGCGCCTGCCCCGATCGGGGCAGGCCGTGCGATGATGGCCGCGCCAACTGCATACCGGCCGTTCGAATCCGCGCGGGAGAGTCCTCAGCAGCAGCTTCGCTGGGGCGCCGAAGGAGCAAGTCCCTCCCTTGAATCTCTCAGGCCCAGTCACCGCGCGGGCGAGGCACATCTGAAAAGCGGGCCGCCCCCGGGCGGCTCCACCCAAGGTGCAAGCCACGATCTTCGCGATCATGGCGAACCTCTCAGGTTCCGATGACAGATGGGGAGGAACGACCTCGCCCTCCCCCATGCTCGGATCCTCGCGCGGGGAGGGACCCCGTTGCCCCTGGGAGACGACCGACCGATGAGCACCACCGAACCCACGGCCGTGCGCCGCACCGCGCTCGACGCCCTGCACCGTTCGCTCGGCGCGACGATGACCGACTTCGCCGGCTGGGACATGCCCCTGCGCTACGGCTCCGAGCGCGACGAGCACCAGGCCGTCCGCACCAGGGCCGGGCTCTTCGACCTCTCGCACATGGGGGAGATCGCGGTCACCGGCCCGCAGGCGGCCGCCCTGCTGAACCACGCGCTCGTCGGCGACCTCGCCGCCGTGGGCGTGGGCCGCGCCCGCTACACCATGATCTGCCGGGCCGACGGCGGCATCCTGGACGACCTGATCGTCTACCGACTGGCCGAGACCGAGTACATGGTCGTCGCCAACGCCTCCAACGCGCAGGTCGTGCTCGACGCGCTCGTGGAGCGGTCCGCGGGCTTCGACGCCGAGGTCCGCGACGACCGCGACGCCTACGCGCTGATCGCCGTCCAGGGCCCGCTGTCCCCCGGCATCCTCAGGTCGGTGACCGACGCCGACCTGGACGGACTCAAGTACTACGCCGGACTGCCCGGCACCGTCGCGGGCGTCCCCGCGCTCATCGCGCGCACCGGTTACACCGGCGAGGACGGCTTCGAGCTCTTCGTGAAGCCGGCGCACGCCGTCGAGCTGTGGCAGGCGCTGACCGAGGCGGGCGAGGGCGTCGGGCTGGTCCCCTGCGGCCTGTCCTGCCGGGACACGCTGCGCCTGGAGGCGGGCATGCCGCTGTACGGGCACGAGCTGAGCACCTCCCTCACCCCCTTCGACGCGGGCCTGGGCCGCGTGGTGAAGTTCCAGAAGGAGGGCGACTTCGTGGGCCGCGAGGCGCTCGCCGCCGCGGCCGAACGCGCCGGGGAGAAGCCGCCGCGGGTCCTCGTCGGCCTGGTCGCCGAGGGGCGGCGGGTCCCGCGCGCCGGGTACGCGGTCGTCGCCGGCGGCGAGGTGATCGGCGAGGTCACCTCCGGCGCCCCCTCCCCCACCCTCGGCAAGCCGATCGCGATGGCGTACGTCGACGCGGACCACGCGACGCCGGGCACGGGGGGCGTCGGCGTGGACATCCGCGGCGCGCACGAGCCGTACGAGGTCGTGGCGCTGCCGTTCTACCGGCGCGAGAAGTAGACACTGGGCGCGTCCCCGCGCCCCCCACGCGTGAGACTGCGCACATTTTCGCTGCTCACGCCCGCCTTCCCCAGTCCCCCCTTCATCAGCACTCCCTCGCGTACAGGAGAATTCAGGCCATGAGCAACCCCCAGCAGCTGCGCTACAGCAAGGAGCACGAGTGGCTGTCGGTCGTCGAGGACGGCGTCTCGACGGTCGGCATCACGGAGCACGCGGCCAACGCGCTCGGCGACGTGGTCTTCGTCCAGCTCCCGGAGGTCGGCGACGCGGTGACCGCGGGCGAGTCCTGCGGCGAACTGGAGTCCACGAAGTCGGTCAGCGAGCTGTACGCCCCGGTCACCGGTGAGATCACCGAGGTCAACCAGGACGTCGTGGACGACCCGGCGCTGGTGAACTCCGCCCCCTTCGAGGGCGGATGGCTGTTCAAGGTACGCGTCACGGACGAGCCGGACGACCTGCTCACCGCAGACGAGTACACCGCCTACACCGCCGGCTGAGGAGTCGTAGACGCATGTCCGTCCTGAACACGCCCCTGCACGAACTCGACCCGGAGATCGCCGCCGCGGTCGACGCCGAGCTGAACCGCCAGCAGTCCACGCTCGAGATGATCGCCTCGGAGAACTTCGCTCCGCTCGCGGTCATGGAGGCGCAGGGCTCGGTGCTGACCAACAAGTACGCCGAGGGCTACCCGGGCCGCCGCTACTACGGCGGCTGCGAGCACGTCGACGTCGCCGAGCAGATCGCGATCGACCGGGTCAAGGAGCTGTTCGGCGCCGAGTACGCCAACGTCCAGCCGCACTCGGGCGCGTCCGCCAACCAGGCCGCCCTGTTCGCGCTGGCCCAGCCCGGCGACACCATCCTCGGGCTGGACCTGGCGCACGGCGGCCACCTGACCCACGGGATGCGGCTGAACTTCTCCGGCAAGCAGTTCGACGTGGTGGCCTACCACGTGGACCCCGCGACCGGTCTGGTCGACATGGCCGAGGTGGAGAAGCTCGCCAGGGAGCACCGCCCGAAGGTGATCATCGCGGGCTGGTCCGCCTACCCGCGGCAGCTGGACTTCGCCGAGTTCCGCCGGATCGCCGACGAGGTCGAGGCCTACCTGTGGGTGGACATGGCGCACTTCGCGGGCCTGGTCGCGGCGGGGCTGCACGCCAATCCCGTCGAGTACGCCGACGTCGTCACCTCCACCACCCACAAGACGCTGGGCGGCCCCCGGGGCGGTGTCATCCTGGCGAAGAAGGAGTTCGCGAAGAAGCTGAACTCGTCCGTCTTCCCGGGCTTCCAGGGCGGCCCCCTGGAGCATGTGATCGCGGCCAAGGCGGTCTCCTTCAAGGTCGCGGCCTCGGAGGACTTCAAGGAGCGCCAGCGCCGTACAGTGGACGGTGCGCGGATCCTCGCCGAGCGTCTGACGGCCGAGGACACGCGCAAGGCGGGCGTGAACGTCCTGTCCGGCGGCACGGACGTCCATCTGATCCTGGTCGACCTGCGCGAGTCGGAGCTCGACGGGCAGCAGGCCGAGGACCGTCTCCACGAGGTCGGCATCACGGTCAACCGCAACGCTGTCCCGAACGACCCGCGGCCCCCGATGGTCACCTCGGGCCTGCGGATCGGCACGCCGGCGCTCGCGACCCGCGGCTTCACCGCCGAGGACTTCGCGGAGGTCGCGGACGTGATCGCGCGGACGCTGACGGCGCCCTCGCCGTTCGCGGAGGCCGACCGGGCGGAGCTGAAGGCACGGGTCACGGCCCTCGCCGACAAGCACCCGCTGTACGCCGCGCTGAACAAGTCCTGACCCGTCCCGACCCGTCCTGCACGAGCACGTCCCCGGTGGGACGCCCGGCATCCGCGAACCGGCGTCCGGCCTCCGGCGCCCGGTCCCCGGGTGCGGGCGTCCCGCCACCCCCGTCCTGAGGAGTACCCGTGGCCATCTCGGTCTTCGACCTGTTCTCGATCGGCATCGGCCCGTCCAGCTCCCACACGGTCGGCCCGATGCGCGCGGCGCGCATGTTCGCGCGCCGCCTGCGCAACGAGGGCCTGCTGGACTCCACCGCGTCGGTCCGCTGCGAGCTGTACGGCTCGCTCGGCGCGACCGGCCACGGCCACGGCACTCCCAAGGCGGTCCTGCTCGGCCTGGAGGGCGCCTCGCCCCGCACGGTGGACGTGGAGGGGGCGGACGAGCGGGTCGAGCGGATCAAGGAATCCGGCCGGCTGCGGCTGCTGGGCTCGCGCGAGATCCCGTTCTCCTTCGACGACGACCTGGTGCTGCACCGCCGCAAGGCCCTGCCCTACCACGCCAACGGCATGACGGTGTGGGCCCACGACGCCTCGGGCGCGGAGTTGCTGTCCAAGACGTACTACTCGGTCGGCGGCGGGTTCGTCGTGGACGAGGACGCGGTGGGCGCGGACCGCATCAAGCTCGACGACACGGTGCTGAAGTACCCCTTCCGCACGGGCGACGAACTGCTGCGCCTGGCGAAGGAGACCGGCCTGTCGATCTCCTCGCTGATGCTGGAGAACGAGCGCGCCTGGCGCACGGAGGACGAGATCCGGGCCGGGCTGCTGGAGATCTGGCGCGTGATGCGGTCCTGTGTGTCCCGGGGCATGTCCCAGGAGGGGATCCTGCCCGGCGGTCTGCGCGTGCGCCGCCGCGCCGCCATGACGGCCCGTCAACTGCGGGCCGAGGGCGACGCGCTGGCCCACTCCATGGAGTGGATCACGCTGTACGCGATGGCGGTGAACGAGGAGAACGCGGCCGGCGGCCGGGTGGTGACGGCCCCCACGAACGGCGCGGCCGGCATCATTCCGGCGGTCCTGCACTACTACGTGAACTTCGTGCCCGGCGCCGACGAGGACGGCGTGGTCCGCTTCCTGCTCGCGGCCGGCGCGATCGGCATGCTGTTCAAGGAGAACGCCTCCATCTCCGGCGCGGAGGTCGGCTGCCAGGGCGAGGTCGGCTCGGCCTGCTCGATGGCGGCGGGCGCGCTGGCCGAGGTCCTCGGCGGCTCCCCCGAGCAGGTCGAGAACGCCGCCGAGATCGGCATGGAGCACAACCTCGGCCTCACCTGCGACCCCGTGGGCGGCCTGGTCCAGATCCCGTGCATCGAGCGCAACGGCATGGCCGCGGTGAAGGCGGTCACGGCGGCCCGCATGGCCATGCGCGGGGACGGCTCGCACAAGGTGTCCCTGGACAAGGTCATCAAGACGATGAAGGACACGGGCGCGGACATGAGCGTCAAGTACAAGGAGACGGCCCGGGGCGGGCTGGCCGTGAACATCATCGAGTGCTAGGGCCCGAATTCGGCGCCCGCCTCTTCACACCCGCGCCCTTCCGCGTCGGCCCGCGGCGGTAATCGGCCGCTCCTCCGGGTGAAGCCGGATATCCCTCGGGGAATATCCGGTGATTTCCCCTGTCCCCCTCCCTCGCTTTGTTCGATGCCCTATATTTCGACGCGCCGTACGAACGCACGCCCGGACGACAGGGCCGACTCATGGGGGATTGACGGTGCGTTGTCTGCCTCCGCGCGAGGGAGGATTACCGTGGCCGAACAGAGATCCGCAGCACCCGAGGATTCCCCCGAGGAGGACCGGGGCCTTTTGTCCCGCCGTTCACTGCTGCACCGTTCGGGCGCCGTCGGGCTGGGAGCGCTCTGGCTCGCGGCCGAGCCGGGCCCGCTCGGCACCGGCGGCGTCGCCCGCGCCGACGACAGCACGGCCGGCGAGGCGGCCGGCGACGGTCTCGTCCGGGTCGACACCCACGAGAGCGCCAATCTGTGCGCCGCCCTGTCGCCGGACGGCAGCACGCTCGCGATCGACGCGCTCAACGCGATCTGGCTGTTACCGGCGGGCGGCGGCACGGCGCGGCGGCTCACCGAGGACGGGCTGGACGCGACGCAGCCGCACTGGGCGCCGGACGGGCAGAGCCTGGTCTTCCAGTCCTTCCGCGAGGGAACGTACGACCTGTGGCGCATCGGCGTCGACGGGTCCGGGGCACGTCGGCTGACCTCCGGCGACGGGTACGACCAGGAGCCCAAGTTCTCCCCCGACGGCCGCTCGGTCGCCTTCGCCTCCGACCGGGACAACGCCGGCCGGATCGAGGTCCTCGACCCGGCGACGGGCGGGCGCCGGGCGCTCACCCGGCAGGACCGCAACGTCGCCATGCCCACGTGGTCCGCCGACGGGCGGCAGGTGGCGTACATCGCGGACTACGGGTCGATCGAGGCCGTCGACGTCGCGACGGGGGCGACGCGGACGCTGCTGACCGGTCCCGCGGACGCCGCCCTGTACGGGCCGGCGCTCGGCCCCGACGGCCGCCGGTTGGCGTACGTCCGGGTGACGGGGGCGCGCGCCGAGCTCATGGTGGACGACCGGGTCGTGAGCGAGGACGAGGACGTCTTCCCGCTCGCCCCCGTCTGGTCGTCGGCCGACGAACTGCTCTACACGGCCGACGGGCGGATATGCCGGCGCCGGCTCGACGGCGGCGCCCGGGCCGTGATCCCGTTCACCGCCTCCGTCGAGGTGCGCCGGGTGGACCACGACCGGCGCAAGGGCCCCGAGCTCACCGGGGGCGGCTCCCAGGACGTCCTGGGCATCGCCGACCCCGCGCTCTCCCCCGACGGCCGCAGGATCGCCTTCCGGGCGCTGAACGCCCTGTGGCTGAGCACCGGCGCCGAGCGGCCCGTCCGGATCGTCGGGGACGGCTACTTCAACTCCTCCCCCGACTGGGCGCCCGACGGCCGGTCCCTGGTCTACGTCAGCGACCGGGCCGGCACCGCGAACCTGTGGCGGTACGACCTCGCGAAGGACGCCTCCGAGCGGCTCACCGATCTGCCGAACGCCCAGCTCTCGCCCCGCTGGTCGCCGGACGGCTCCCGTATCGCGTACCAGGACGAGAGCGGCGCCACCTGGGTGCTGACCCTCGCCGACGGCTCGGTCGCCCAGGTCGCCCCCGCGCTGTACCAGCCGGGCCCGCCGGCCTGGTCGCCCAACGGCAGGATCCTCGCGCTCGCCGCGGCCGCCCCGTACTCCCGGCGCAGCAGCAACGGCCTGAACCAGATCCTCACGGTCGACCTGACCAGCCACGAACTGCGCTACCAGACGGTGGCGCCCGGGCGTTCGGTCTCCACCCGCAGCGGCGACGGCCCGCTGTGGACGCCCGACGGCACGCATCTCGTGGTCGGCATCGAGAGCCAGGCCTGGAAGGTCCCGGTGGACGCGGCCGGCCGGATCACCGGCGAACCGGTGCGGATCACCGACGAGGTCACCGACTCGCTCTCGGTCGGGACGCGCTGCGACACCCTGCTCTACCTCTCCCTGGGCCGGCTGCGCGTCGTCGGCCTCGACGGCGGCACGCCCCGCACCCTGCCGACCCGGCTGTCGTGGACCCGCCGTCCGGCCCCGGCCGGTCGCACCGTCGTGCGCGCGGGCGCGGTGTGGGACGGGACGTCCGGCTCCCTGCGGCACGACGCGGACGTCGTGCTGCGCGGCGACCGCGTCGAGGAGGTCGTACGGCGCGGGAGCGTGCGCGGCGAACGGGTGGTCGACGCCGCGGACCTCACCGTCATGCCCGGCCTGATCGACACCCACAACCACTGGCACTGGCGCGGCCCTCAGTGGGGCGACCGGCAGGGCCGCGCCTGGCTCGCCTACGGCGTCACCACCAGCCGCACCCCGGGCGACCCGGCCTACCAGATGGTGGAGACGCGCGAGGCGCTGGCGGCCGGGGCCAAGGTCGGGCCGCGCTACTTCGGATCCGGCGAGGGGTTCGAGGGGACCCGCGGTCGTCACCGTTCCATGCGGCCGGTCTTCTCCCTCGACCAGCTGGACCGGGACCTGCGGCGCGCCCTCGCGCTCCGCTACGACCTGCTGAAGTCGTACATCCGGCTGCCCGTGGCGTACGAGCGGGAGGTCGTGTCGCGCGGGCACGCCGCCGGCATCCCGGTGACCTCGCACTACCTCTACCCGGCGGCCCGCACCGGCCTGGACGGCATGGAGCACACCGGGGGCGGCAACCGCCTCGGCTACTCGCGGACGCTGAGCTTCGCCGCCGGGCGGACGTTCCAGGACTCGGTGGACCTGCTGGCGGCGAGCGGGATGTGGATCTCCACGACGACGCTGTTCGCCTCCGAGCTGTTCGTCGAGGACCGCTCGCTCGTCGAGGACGAGCGGACCCGGGTGCTGTACCCCGACTGGGAGTACGCCCGGCTGGTCCAGAAGGCGGCGGACGCGGGGTCGGACAGCGCGGACGCCCGCCTCAACCACGCCTGGACGGTCGGGGACTGCGACATGCTGCTGCGCGTGCACCGGGCCGGGGGGCTGGTCGTGGCCGGCACCGACGCGGCCCTGGACGACATCGGCATCAGCCTCCACCAGAACCTGCGGGTCCTGGTGAAGTACGGCTTCACCCCGCGCGAGGCGCTCCTGACGGCCACCGGGAACGCGGCCCGGGCGCTCGGCCTCGGGGACCGGCTGGGCCGGGTGGCCCCGGGCCACCTGGCCGACCTGGTGTGCGTGGCGGGCGACCCCCTCGCCGACATCGGCGCGGCGGCGGCGGTGCGCCGGGTCATGGTCGGCGGCCACGCGCACGACGTGCCGGAGCTGCTCGCGCCGTTCCGCCCGTCCGCCGCGGCCGCCCGCAGCGGCGCACCCGGCGGCGCGCCCCGCAACACCGTGCGGGCGGCGGCGCCCAGCGCACGCGAGGACGCCGCGCATTACTGGCACGAGGCGGAATGGCGGCACGCGGGCTGCTGCCGCTCACGCTGAAATCAGCGAGCATAGGCGCACACGGAATTCCGGGACCGGCTTCGGCCGGTCCCGGTTTCCATTCGGCGGGTCTTTTCCCCCGGGTCAGTTCACCTGCCGCTCGCGATCGGCCCAGAATTCCCTGCGGAGTTCCCGTCTGAGTATTTTTCCGCTGGGATTGCGGGGGACGCGCTCGATGAACGCGTACGCGCTCGGCGACTTGAAGTCGGCGAGCCGGCCCTGAAGGTGGAGTTTGAGTTCCCGGGGGCTCGCCGACATCCCCGGGCGCAGCACGACGAAGGCGCGCACGACCTCGCCCCAGCGCTCGTCGGGCACTCCGATGACGGCCGCCTCGGCCACCGCGGGATGGGTGGCCAGCGCGTTCTCCACCTCCGCCGGGTAGACGTTCTCGCCGGCGACGATGACGGTGTCCTTGAGGCGGTCGCACACGTAGACGTAGCCGTCCTCGTCGAGGTGTCCGGCGTCCCCGGTGCGCAGCCAGCCGTCGGCGAGGGTCTCCCGCGTCGCCTCCTCCATGCCCCAGTACTCGACCATCACCGCGGGCGTGCGCAGACAGATCTCACCGATGGCGCCGGACGGCAGGACGCTGCCGTCGTCGCCGGTCACCTGCACCTCGACGCCGGGGTACGGGCGGCCCGCGGCACGCAGTCGCGGGCTGCCGGCGCGGTGGTCCGCCGGCGGCAGGCACAGCGCGGTGTTGCCGCTCTCGGTGAGCCCGTACAGCTGGCCCAGGTCGCAGCCCAGGATCTCCATGCACTGCAGCATCAGCGTCTCGGAGATCGGGGAGCCGCCGTAGGTGACCTTGCGCAGCGAGGCGAAGTCGGCGGGTCCGACGCCCGGTTCGGACAGCATCATCTGCAGCATCGCCGGCACGGCGCAGGTGGTGGTGACGCCGTGCTCGCGGATGAGCCGCACGGCGTCGTGCGCGGCGAACATCCGCATGGCCACGCTGGTCACCCCGGCGTTGAAGGCCTGCATCGCCCACCAGATGCCGGCGACGTGGAAGCCGGGGATGCTGATGAGGCTGACGTCGTCCGGGTACCAGTCGATCCAGTCGAGGCCGTGTTCCGCGAGCAGGTCGCGGATCGCGAAGAAGCTGCGGTGGGCGAGGACGACGCCTTTGGGCAGGCCGGTGGTGCCGCTGGTATAGATCTGGGTGACCGGGTCGTCGGGCCGGGCCCGCACATCGAGGTCGTCGTCCGGCCGGTCCGCCCTCCACTCCCGCAGCCCCGCGCCCCGGTCGTCGCCGCCGTCGAGCCCGACGAGCACGGGGCGGGCGGGCAGCTCCGCGCGGATGCGGGCGGCGGTGTCGGCGTACTCCGCTTCCACGAAGAGGACTTCGGCGCCGGAGTCGCGGAGGATGTGCTCCACCTCGGCGGGGGTGAGCCGCCAGTTGATCGGGACGAGCACCGCTCCGGTCTTGGCGCAGGCGAAGAAGATCTCGTAGTAGTGCTCGGACTCCTTGCCCAGGAAGGCGACGCGGGAGCCCCGCCCGACGCCGGCCGCCAGCAGGGACCGGGCCGTGCGGTTGCTCTCCCGGTGCAGCTGCTCGTAGGTGACGCTGCGGCCCTCGCAGCTCAGGGCGGTGCGCCGGGGGTGGTGCGTGGCGTGAAACGCCACCGTGTCGACGGCGGTCCTGAGGTTCGGGTAGTGCATGAAGGGATGTCCTGTCCGTAGGAGGCTGGGGCTCAGATCCAGTTGTGGTGGTCGGGCCAGTGGCGCCGCCCGACGAGCGCGGGGCCGGGCAGGCGGAGCAGTTCCGGGCGCGGGCCGTCGACGGGCCACCACTCGTCGGTGGCGGGGGCTTGTCCGGCCACGTGGCGCCGGGCGTGCCGGACCGCCTCGGCGGCGTGCGCGGGTGCGCCGTGGACGTCGTCGAAACCGGATCCCCGCTCGGCCGTGGAGGCACGTTCCAGGGCGGCGAGGAGTTCGACGCGGTCGTGGACGACGGCCGCGTACCGGACGGCGGGGTGGTCGCGGCCCTCGGCGAGGGTCCGGCAGACGGCGGCGGGGGTCCAGTCGGCCCGGTGCCGCAGATGCCGGTGCAGCCGGGCGGCCGTACGGGCCAGCGCCTCGGCGCCGTGCGCCGACAGCAGCAGCGGCCAGGGACCCGCACCCGCGCCGGCCCCGGAGGACTCGGCGGTCCCGGCGGTCGCGGGGGATCCAGCGTCCGCAGGGGCCGGGCGCTCGGGGACGCTCTCCAGCACGACGTGCGCGAGGGTGCCGCAGAACCCGAATCCGCTGACGGCCGCCCGCCGCCTGCCCTGCGTGGGCCAGGGCCGCGGCTTCGCGGCGAGCCGCAGCGCGGTCCGGCCCCACGGGATGTCCGGGTCCGCCTCGTCCTCGCCGGGTTGCGGCGGGATCTCCGCGTGCGCGAGCGCCAGCACCGTCTTCATCAACCCGGGCGCGCCGGAGGCGGTTTCGAGGTATCCGAGGTTGGCCTTGCAGGAGCCGACGTACAGCGGCGGCGCGTCCGGCGAGCGCCGTGCGTACGCGTCGGCCAGGGTCTCGGCCTCGATCTGGCCGCCGATCCGCGAGCCGTTGGCCTGGGCCTCGACGTACTGCACGTCCTCGGGGGCGACGTCCGCGTCGTGGAGCGCCCGCTCGATCACGGCCTTCTGACCGCGCGCCGGGGCCACCGAGATGCCGGGCCGGTCGCCCTGGGCGCGGACGGCGCTGCCGCACACGAGCGCGTACGGCCGGTCCCCGTCGGCGACCGCGTCCGCGTACCGCTTCAGGACGACGACCCCGCAGCCCTCGCCGCGGACGTGTCCGTCGGCGTGCCGGGTGAAGGGCCTGCTGCGGCCGGTCGGCGACAGCATCCCGGCCCGGTCGAGGATGCCGGTGCTGAACGGGGAGAGCAGCAGGTTGCAGGTGCCGACGAGAGCGATGTCGCACTCGCGGGCGCGCAACGCCCGCACCGCCAGGTGCACGGCCGTCAGCATCGACGACGACGCGGTGTCGACGGTGACGGCCGGACCGTCGAGCCCCAGCGACAGGGCGATGCGGCCGCTGAAGGCGCTGGGCGAGGAGCCCGTGCTCATGTGCGCGGACAGGCCGTCGCCGGGGATCCCGCCGCGCAGCCAGGCGTGCGGGTACTCCACCGGCCCGGCCACCGCGTACACGCCGACGTCACGGCCGCGCAGCCGCTCCCGGGACAGGTTGGCGTCCGCGAGGGCCTGGGCGGCGACCTCCAGCAGGAGGCGCTGCTGCGGGTCCATGTGGCGGGCCTCCTCCTGACCGATGCCGAACCGGTCGGCGTCGAAGAGGTCCACGTCCGCCAGGTAGGCGCCCTGACGCAGCCGGGGGGCCAGCGGCGCGAGGTCCGGTGCGGCGAGGTTCCAGCGCGGCCGGCCGAGACTGTCGACGGGCACGCCGGCCGTCTCGGTGGGCAGGACCCGCCCCTCGCGGAGCGCGTTCCAGAGCTCTTCGGGGTCGTCGAGCCCGCCGGGCAGCCGGCAGCCCATGCCGATGACGGCGACCGGCTGGGTCCGCTCGTGGTGCTGCCGGGCCAGCATCACCATGAGCTGCTTCTTCGACAGGGTCTCCAGGTGGTCGATGTAGCTCGTCACCTTCGGGCCGCCCGTCACCGGAACATCTCGCGCAGCGCGTCGAGTTCGTCGTCCGCCTCGGCGTCGGTCAGCTCGCGCACGTCCTCGCCGGGGCCCTCCCGCCGCGGTGCGGCCGGTCCGTCGTCGGCCTGACCGGGTACGAGCTGCTCGTCGAGGAACACGGCCAGCGAGCGCACGGCGGGGTGGTCGAAGAGGGCGGAGGCGGGCAGCGGGACGCCGAGCGCCGTCTCCAGGGCGTTCTTCAGCTCGACCGAGCCGAGTGAGTCGAGGCCGAGGTCCACGAACCGGGCGTCGACGTCGATCTCCTCGGGCGAGTCGTAGCGCAGCACGTCCGCGATCCGGCCCCGCAGCAGTTCGCGCAGTGCGGCCTCGCGGTCGGGCTTCGGCCGGGCGAGCAGATCGTCGACGTCCACGTCGGTCCGGTCCGGCGCACCGCCCCGGCCCGAACCCAGCTCGGCCAGAAGGGCGTTCGGGGACGGCAGGGCGCCCGTGTAGGCGTCCCAGTCGAACTCGCCGACGACGGTCTGGGCGTACGGCCGGGCCAGCGCGGCGAACAGCGCGTTCAGCGCGGCGTCGGGCTTGATGAACTTCAGGCCGCGGGCCTCGATGCCGGCGATCTGGCGCCCGGTGAGGGAGGCGGCCATGCCGATGTCCGACCACGGGCCCCAGTTGACGCTGAGTCCCGGCAGGCCCGCGGCCGCCCGCCACTGCATCAGGACGTCCATGTACGCGTTCCCGGCGGCGTAGTTGGCCTGGCCGGCGGAGCCGAGCACCGAGGCGATCGACGAGTAGCCGACGAAGAAGCGGACCGTGGGGACGTCGGCCAGCGCGCGGTGCAGCAGCCAGGAGCCGTGGACCTTGGCGCGCAGGACGGCGGCCATGCTCTCCCAGGTCTGGGCCGCGAGCGGGGCGTCGGCGAGGACGCCCGCGGCGTGCAGGACGCCGCCGAGCGGGGCCTCGCTCCCGGCGAGGGCGCCGACGATCCGTTCGACGTCGGCCGCGTCGGCGATGTCCCCCCGGTGGATCTCCACCTCGACGCCCTCGCCGAGTCCGGCGGCGATCTCGGCCCGCCGGTGTTCGTCGACGGCCCGGCGGCTGACGAGCGCGATGCGGCGGGCGCCCTGCCGTACCAGCTTGCGCGCGGAGGCCAGACCGAGCGCGCCCAGGCCTCCGGTGACGAGGTACGTCTCCCCCGCGTCGATCCGCACCGGCCGGGCGGGCAGGTCGCGTTCGTCGCGGAACTCCAGCACGACCTTGCCGAGGTTGGCGCCCCGGCTCAGGACGCCGAACGCCTCCTCGACCTCGTCGAGGGAGTAGCCGACCACGGGCAGGGCGGTGAGCCGGCCGGCCTCGATGTGGTCGGCGACCGTCCGCAGGATGTCGTGGTTGAGGCGGTCGAGCTCGTCGGCGGGCAGCTCGCTGAGGTCGAAGTTGTGGTACCCGACGTCGGGTCGCCGGGCGCTCATCTCCTCGGGCGACCAGACGCCGATCTTGCCGAGCTCGACGAACCGGCCGCCTTCGGCGAGGCAGCGCAGACCTGCCGGGATGTAGTCCTTGTTGAGGCTGTTGAGGACGATGTCGACGCCGCGGCCCCCGGTGGCGGCCAGCACCTCGTCGGCGAAGTCGAGGGTGCGGGAGTTCATGACGTGCTCGACGCCCTGGGAGCGCAGCAGGGGCCACTTGCGGGGGCTGGCGGTGGCGTACACCTCGGCGCCGGCGAGGCGGGCGAGCTGGACGGCGGCCTGGCCGACGCCGCCCGCCGCCGCGTGGATGAGGACCCGGTCGCCCGCCTTGACGCCGGCGAGGTCGTGCAGCGCGTGGAAGGCCGTGACGTAGGCGGCGGGCAGCCCCGCGGCCTGCGTGAAGGTGAGGCCGGCGGGCTTGCGCACGACGACCGTGGACGGGACGGTGACCCGCCGCCGCATGCAGCCGATGCGGCTGAGCACCACCTCGTCGCCGGGGCGGAACGCGGCGTCGGGTCCCGCCGCGACGACGGTGCCGGAGGCCTCGAAGCCCAGCGGGAGGGGCTCGTGCGCGATGCCGTGGTCCAGCGCGTACTGGCGGAGCATGCCGAGCGCGTTGAGGACGTCCTTGAAGTTGAGCCCGGCGGCGTGGACCTGGACGGTGACCTCGTCGCCGGTGGGCGGGCGGTCCTCGACGGGCACCGGGCGGACGGCGGAGAACTGCCCGTACTCGGTGATCGTGAGTTCCGTGTTGACGTCGTCGCGGTCGGCGACGGCGGGCGGCGAGAGCCGCTTCACATGGCGCACGCCGGACCGGTACGCGATCTGGTGCTCGCCGCCGGAGGCGTCCGCGGCGAGCAACTCGTCGGCGAGGGGCTGGAGATCGGTTCCGTCGAGGTCGAGCAGGACGGTCCGCAGCGTCGGGAACTCGTGGGCCAGGACCGCGCCGAAGCCCCACAGGGAGGCGGCGGCGAGTGCGTCGCCGTCCCCGGACGCGCTGTCCGCGGCGTCACCGGGCAGCCACTGGGCGCGTTCGGTCACGAGCAGGACCCGCAGGTCGCGGCCCGTGACCGGGCCGTCGGCCGCGGCCGCCACCAGGGCGAGCAGGTCGCGGTAGTTGCGCTCGGTCTCGGCGTGCAGCCGTTCCTCGCCGGTGAGCGTGGCCTCGGGCGTCCAGAACCAGCACAGGTCCGTGACGGCGGCGTCGTCGGCGAGCAGGGCGGCGGCGGCCACCGCGTCGGGGGCGTGCAGGGTCCGGACGCCGGTGCCGGTGAGCCGGTCGGCCAGGTCGCCCGGGAGGCCGTCGCCGGGCCGGACCACCAGGACGCGGCGCTCCTGTCCGCCGGTCCGGGCCGCGGGCAGGGAGCGCTTGAGCCAGCGGGGGCGCAGCAGCATCCGCTCGGCCGGATCGGCCGGGGCGTCGGCGACGCGCTTGAGGCGTACGCCCTTGACGACGAAGACCGTCCGGGCGCCCTCCAGGGCGACGAGGTCGGCGGCGAGTTCACCGGCCGTGTCGACGTCCACCTGGATGAGGACGCGCAGGTCGCCCTTGGGGCGCTTGAGCAGTTCGACGGCGTCGAAGCCGACGGGCAGATAGGTGCCGTCCAGGTCGACGGCGGCGCCGAGGGTCTGCATCGCGCAGTCGAGGACCGAGGCGCGCAGGTGCTCGACGGCGGGCGTGTCGAGGCCCCGGAGCTCGCCGGTGGCGAAGCCGTCGGCGTACCGGTCGACCCGCAGGACGCGCCGGAACTCGGATCCGTAGGGCAGGCCCAGCCCGGCGTAGCGCTCGTACAGGTCGTCGCCGTGCTGCCGGGCCCGGGGCGCGTCGAGGGCCGCGGCCGTCTTCCGCAGCCGGTCCACGACCTCGCCGAGTGCGGCCGGCCCGGTCGGTGCGGGGCCCAGGACGGCGGTGGCGTGAACGCGTTCGATGACGCCGTCCCGGCCGTCGACGCGGCTGACGATCTCGACGGCGGCGGGCCCGTCGGCGCCGCCGTCCCCCTGCGGCCGCAGCCGGGTGCGGATCTCGGTCGGCTCGCCCTCGCGCAGGAAGAGGGGTTCGTGGATGCGCAGGTCCTGGATCGGCCGGCCGGTCTCGCCGTGCACCGCGTCCTGGAGGGCGAGCGCGACCTCGACGTATCCCGCGCCGGGGAACACCGCCTGGCCCATGACGACGTGGTCGGCGAGGTACGCCGGGGAGTGGGGGGCCAGCAGCGCGCTGAACTCGCGCTCCCCCGCCGCGCGCCGGTCCTCGGCGGTGACGTCCCGGCCGAGCAGCGGATGACGGACCGGCCCGGACGCGCGTCCGGCGAGGTCGGCCGGGACGCGCGCGGAGGGCAGCGGGTGGCGCTTCTTCGCGAAGACGTAGCCGGGCAGCGGCACACGCCGCCCGCCGCGCTCGGCGTGGTAACCCGCCCAGGAGACGGGCAGTCCGGCCTGGTAGCAGCGGGCGACGGCGGTGGCGATCGTGGTGGCGCCGGGGTCCGACCTGGCCATGCTGGACACCCACACGTGGCCGTCGGGGTCGCCGTTGTGCCGGCCCAGGGCGGTGAGCGCGGCCGACGGGCCGACCTCGATGAGGACGTGCGGCCCGCGGGACTGGACGCGGCGCATGCCGGCGGCGAAGTCGACGGGCTCCAGGATGTGGCGGACCCAGTACTCGGGCGTGCCCACGTCGGCGAGCGTGGCGACCTCTCCGGTGAGGTCGGAGACGAAGCTCAACCGCGGCTCGTGGAAGGCGATGTCCGCGATGGCTCCCCGGAACGCTTCGGACACCTCGGCCATCAGCGGCGAGTGGAAGGCGTGCGACACCGGCAGCTCCCTGACGTCGACGCCCCGGGACCGCAGGACGCCGACGAGTTCGGCGAGGGAGTCGCGTCCGCCGGAGATCACGCACTGGCGCGGGGAGTTGACGGCACCGAAGCCGAGGTCGGGGTACGGCTCCAGGAGCGGGGCGATCTCCTGCGCGGGGGCGAAGACGGCGGCCATCCCCCCGGGCGCCGAGACGGACTGCATGAGCCGGGCGCGCACGGCGACCAGCCGGACCGCGTCCTCCAGCGAGAACAGGCCCGCGATCGCGGCCGCGGCGATCTCCCCGACGCTGTGGCCGAGCAGGACGCCCGGTCGGATCCCCCAGGACATCCAGAGCCGGGCGGTCGCGTACTCCAGGGAGAACAGCGCGGGCTGGGTGTACAGGGTCCGGTCGAGGTCCTGGGCGCTGTCCGGCGCCTCGCCGAACATGATCTCCTTGACGGAGCGGCCGAGGTGGTCGGCGAAGAGCCGGTCGCAGGCGTCGAGGCAGCGGCGGAAGGCGGGGTACCGCTCGTACAGGCCGCGCCCCATCCCCACGTACTGGGCGCCCTGTCCGGAGAACAGGAACGCGGCCTCGGTGATCCGGGGTCCGCCGCCGTCACGGCCGTCGTCCGCCGCCGGGCGGTCGAGCAGCCGCACCAGGTCCTCGCGCGAGGAGACGGGCCCGGCCAGCCGTGCGGGCAGATGGACGCGGCCGAGGTTGGAGCTGCGGCAGAGGTCGGGGACGGCGAGGTCCTGACGCGCGTCGAGGAAGCACAGGTGGGCGGCGGCCTGGGCGCGCAGCCCGGCGTGGTCCTTCGCCGAGAGGGTGAAGACGGCGGTGCCGTCGTCCGGCGCCGGCGCGGGCGCCTGGGCGGGCGGCGCCTGTTCCAGGACGACGGACGCGATGGTGCCCGCGAAGCCGAAGGAGTTGACCAGGGCGCGTCGGGGACCGTCGGTCCGCCACTCGTGCAGTTCGGTCGGGACGGTCACCCGGTAGCGGTCCCAGGGGATGTGACGCGAGGGCGTCTCCAGGTTGATGTGCGGGTAGATCACGCCTTCCTGGAGCTGGAGGACGACCTTGGCGACGCCTCCGATGCCCGCGGCGGCCTCCATGTGGCCGATGTTGGTCTTCACCGAGCCGACGGCCAGCGGCTCGCCGTGGGCGCGCGACTCGGCGAACACGGCGTTGACGGACCCCATCTCGATCGGGTCGCCGAGGGACGTCCCGGTGCCGTGCGCCTCCACGTACTGGATGTCGTCGGGCTCCAGGTTGGCCGAGGCCAGCGCGTCGCGCATCAGGGCGACCTGGGCGGTGCCGTTCGGCACGGTGAGGCCGCCGCTCTCGCCGTCCTGCCGGACCGAGGAGCCGCGCAGCAGTGCGAGCACGGTGTCGCCGTCGCGCCGGGCGTCCGAGAGCCGCTTCAGGACGACCATGCCGGATCCCTCGCTGCGGCTGTAGCCGTCCGCGGAGTCGTCGAAGGTCTTGCAGCGGCCGTCGGGCGAGAGCATGCCGGCGCGTGAGTAGACGATGTGGTTGCGCGGGTGGTGGGTGGCGTTCACCCCGCCCGCGAGGGCGATGTCGCACTCCCGGCGGCGCAGTCCCTGGGCGGCGAGGTGCAGCGCCACGAGCGAGGCCGAGCAGGCGGTGTCGACGCTCAGGCAGGGGCCGCGCCAGCCCAGGAAGTAGGACAGGCGCCCGGCGGCGGCGCTGTGCGCGGTGCCCGCGGCGACATGCGCGTCGAGGTCCTTCGGGTCCATGGCCTCGACGTCGATCGCGAAGTCCATCTGCCCGACGCCCAGATACACGCCGCCGTTCTCACCGCGCAGTGCCGCCGGGTCCAGGTGGGCCGATTCCAGAGCGCGCCAGGCCGATTCCAGGGCCCAGCGATGCTGTGGATCCATGAAGTCGGCTTCCTTGGGCGATATGTTGAAGAACTTCGCATCGAATTCGTCCGCCCCGGAGACGAATCCCCCGCCGGCCGACAGGGGGCGCCGGCCGGCTTCCTTCTCGGCGGCCTGCAGGGCTTCCATGTCCCAACGGTCCTCGGGCACAGGCCCGGTTCCTGCCCGGCCTTCTCTGAGGAATGCGGAGAATTCCTCGGGGGTGTTGTTGTCTCCCGGGAAACGGATGCCCATTCCGATGACGGCGATCGGCTCGTACTTCTCCAGAAGGAGGTCTTTCAGCAGGGCGTCGGTGCGGGACGAGGCCGTGTCGGTCACTGGTAGAGCTCCTTGAGGATGTCGTTGACCAGGTGCTTCGTGGACGTGGACCCGCCTGCGTCCTGGGGCGGCTCGGGGTCGGCCGGGTCGGCGGCGGAGAACAGCTCGGGGAGGACGTCGGTGGTCAGGAACTCGACGAGGGCCCCGACCGTCGGGTGGTTGAACAGGAAGGCCGCGTCGAGCGTCCGGCCCAGTTCCTGTTCGAGCCGGCGCCTCGTGTCGACGGCGCCGAGGGAGGTGAGTCCGAGTTCGAAGTAACTCACCCGGAGAGGAAGCACCTCCGTGTCGTCCATCATGAGTTCACGTTTGAACTCCGCGCCGACCAGCGATTCGAGGAGCGCCCGGCGTTCGGAGAGCGGGGTGTCTGACAATTCCTGCATCCAGGGTGTACGCGAAGTCATGCCGCTCCTTGGCTGGATTGTTCAATTCTTGTTGACCGCGGTCGCTCACGGATGGAAGGATCGGCGCGCCGAGTTCATCTGAAATCAAGGGAATTGAGGACTGTCCGATGACGGGGACCAGCGAGGAGAGCGACCCGGAGTTCGCGGCCCGGCGGCGCGCCGAGGAGCTCTACGCGAAGGACCGCACCTGTGAACTGCTCGGCATCGCCCTGCTGGACGCCGGACCGGGCCGGGCGACCGTCGGCATGCGGGTCACGGAGACCATGGTGAACGGCCATGGCATCGGGCACGGCGGCTTCCTCTTCCTGCTGGCCGACGCCGCGTTCGCCTTCGCCTGCAACACCTACGGCCCGACGACCGTGGCCCAGGGCGCGCAGGTCACCTTCCTGCGCCCGGCCGAAGTGGGCGACGAACTGGTCGCGGAGGCGGTGGAGCGGACCCGCTTCGGGCGCGGCGGTCTGTACGACGTGACCGTGCGCCGTGCGGACGGCGTGCCGATCGCCGAGTTCCGGGGGCAGAGCCACACCCTCGGGGGCCGGCCGGCCCCCGAGGCGCGGCAGGCGGATCCGTCACTTCGGTGACCATCGCGGGTCGCGGCCCAGCGAGGCGAGCAGCCGGTCCTCGGCGCTCGCCGGGCCGGCCGGCTCGACGGGCGGGCCGAACGCGGCTCCGGGGCGTTCGCGCGACGGCCCGACGGGCACCTCTTCGGCGGCCACTTCGGCGGCCGCGGCGACGAGGTCGTCGTCGTACGCCGCCGGGACGCCGAGGGAGGCCGCGACGTCCCAGCCGTGCACGACGTAGTCCACGAGGTGGAAGCCGATCGCCCGGGGGGCGGCGAACCGCATCGTCGGATGGATCCAGGGCAGGACGAACGCACGGTCCAGCACGCCGTCGGCGGCGAACGCGTCGAGCACGCGGGAGACGGAGTCGGCGTAGGCGCGCCGGGGATCCTCCAGCGGCGTCTCCCGCCAGACCGCTTCGTCGACCGGTCCGCCGTCGGCGGCCGCGGCGAAGCCGAGGTGCTGGGCGGTCATATGGGCGAGGAGGCGGCGCAGGGTCCAGGCGCCGCAGGGGGTGGGGACGTCCCACTGGTCGTCGCGGATCCGGGCGACGATCTCCGCGCTGCGCAGCACGGCCCGGCGGTCGAGCTGCTGGACGCCCTGCGCGAACGGGTCCGCGACGCTGTGCGTGTCGGTCATGGTCAGCCCTTTTCCTGTGCGTTCTCCCGCCACCGGCGCCGGCCCGCTTCGGGCAGCGTGGTGATGGGGTCGTAGAACGGGTGGCGACGCGCGAGCGCGTCCGGATCGTCCAGCTCAATGCCGGTGCGGTAGTTCTTCGTCCACTGCGAGACGCCCAGTTCCCGGTCGTAGTCGACGAGTTGGTGGACCCAGCGCTTGCCGACGTACGGCACGTCGCAGACGATCCGCGGCGTCGCGTAGCCGGGGAGATAGCCCATGACGGCGTGCTGGAGTTCCTGCGCCTCCCAGACGGCGATGCGCCAGTGCTCGGCGTTGGGGATCATGTCGCACATGTAGAAGTAGTAGGGCAGGATGTTCGCCTCGCCCTGCAGGACCATGCACAGGTCCAGCAGGTCCTTCGGAGAGGCGTTGACCCCGCGCATCACGACGCCCTGGTTGCGGATGTCGCGGACGCCCGCGTCCAGCGCGGCCCGGGCCGCCTCGGCCACCAGCGGGGTGACGGACTGGACATGGTTGACGTGGGTGTGCACCGCCAGGTTCACCGAGCGCCGGGCCGCGGTCCGCGCGACGCGTTCGAGTCCTTCGAGCACGGACCCCTGGAGCCAGTGCTGCGGCAGCCCGGCGAGCGCCTTGGTGGCCAGCCGGATGTCGCGGACGCTCTCCAGGTCGAGCAGCCGCATCAGGAACGACTCCAGGCGCGGCCACGGCACGTTGGCGACGTCGCCGCCCGAGACCACGACGTCGCGCACGCCGGGGTTCCGTTTCAGGTAGTCGATCATCTGGTCCTGGCGGTCGGCCGGCTTGAGGGTCAGCTTCTGCTTCTCCACCTGCGGGGTGGAGCCGCCGACCAGGTCCATCCGGGTGCAGTGCCCGCAGTACTGCGGGCAGGTCGACACCAGCTCGGCCAGGACCTTCGTCGGGTAGCGGTGGGTGAGTCCCTCGACGACCCACATCTCCGCCTCGTGGAGCGAGTCCCGCTGGGCGTAGGGGTGGCTCGGCCACTCCGGGTCACGGTCGGAGGCGACCGGCAGCATGTACCGGCGGACCGGGTCGGACAGGAAGGCCTCGGTGTAGGCCGCCGCCGTCGTCGGCGCGTGCGGCGCCATGGTGTTGAGCATCTGCGGGGTCAGCAGCGTCGACATGGTGGCGAAGCGTTTGTGGTCGGCCTCCAGGTCGTCGTAGAACCGGTCTTCGAGCAGCGGGCCCATCACCGCCTTCAGCTGTCTGGCGCTCTTCACGCAGTGCGCGCGCTGCCACTGGGCGTCGCGCCACTGGACGGCGGTGACCTCGCTCCAGCCGGGCAGGCGGCGCCAGTCGGGTTCCACCGGGATCACGCGTTCGTACTCGTAGGGCTGCGGTGCGGGCAGGGTGTGCGGTCCCTGTGACGTCATGAGATTCCCATCGGGTTCCTAGCTGATCGACAGGGCGGGTGCGGCGCCGGTGAGGAGGGTGGCCCACCGGGTGCGCAGCTCCCGCTTGAGGACCTTGCCGGTGACGCCGGTCGGGAAGTCGGCCGGGTCGCGGGCGACGATCACGGCCGCGAGCGGCGCGAGTCCGGCGGTGGCCAGTTCCTTGTTGGCCTGCTCGCACAGCTCCTGCGCGGAGGGCTCGACGGCGCCCGGCTGGAGCCGTACGACGGCGATCGGGACCTGTCCCCGGCCGTTCCCGGCGGGCACGCCGACGACGGCGCAGTCCTGCACCACGTCCCCGCAGTCGGCGAGGAGCACCTCCTCCGCGGGCAGGCTGTAGACGGGGCCGTCCTCGGTGTCGATGACGTCCACGGTCCGGTCGAGGTGGTAGAAGTTCCCCTCCTCGTCCTTGCGGGCCACGTCGCCCGTCAGCCAGTAGCCGTCCACCTCGAAGCTGCGGGTGAGGTCGGGGTCGTTCCAGTAACCCGGGGTGCGCGAGGGGGTCTTCACGGCCAGGAGGCCGACCGTGCCGACGGGCGCCTCGCGGCCGTCGGCGTCGAGGACGGTGGCGGCCGTGACGACCTCGGTGGGCTTGCCGACGCAGCGGTCGTCGCGGCGCGACTCGGGGGTGGTCACCTGTCCGAACAGGGCCATGCCCATCTCGGAGGAGCCGAGTCCGTCGATGAACTGCGAGCCGGGGACGGTCTCGTCGTTGGCGTGGTCGCGCGGCAGCAGCCACGGCTTGATGAGCCCGGCGGGCCGCTCGCCGAGCCGCACCAGGCGCCGGATGTGGCCGTAGTGGGCGCCGTCGCCGGTGTTGAACCAGCTGTGCACCTTGGCGGCTCCCCGCGTGGGCGGCTCGCCGGTGGCGAGCTCGACGAACGTGCGCGGGAAGGAGGCGACCATCGTCGGCCGGAACGCCTCCATGACCGGCTCCACGACGGCGCGCCGCCAGTCGCTCATGACGACGGTGGGCAGTCCGAGCAGGGTGGCGGTGAGGAAGTAGCTGAGTCCGCCGGCGTGCGTGTGCGGCATCAGCGACATCAGCCGGTCGTCCGGCGAGGCGGGGAACCGCTCCATCCGTGGCTCCTTGCCGGCCCAGAACTGGCGGTGCCCGAGCATCGTCGACTTCGGGGTGCCGGTGGTGCCGGAGGAGTGGATGAGCGCCACGATCTCGTCGTCCGCGTGCTGGTGCGGGTATCCGTCGGGCAGCGCGCCGCTCGGCTCGTACGCCTTGATCTCGGCGGACGGGACGACGAAGCGCGGCCGGCGGCGGTTGGCGTCGGCGCGGTAGGCGGCGACCAGCCGGGTCGGGTCGTCGGCGACCAGGCCCACCGCGCCGACGTGGTCGATGTAGCGCAGGGCCGTGACCGCCGGCATGGCGTCGTTGATCAGGGCCGGCACCGCGCCCAGGGCGGTGAGCGCCAGGAAGTGCAGCAGTGGTTCGAGGCCCTCGCCGACGAGGACGGCGACCGGGTCGCCCTGCTCGACGCCGTTGGACCGGTACCAGTGGGCGTACCGGTCGCGCAGGGCGGCCAGGTCGCGCAGGCTGTGGCCGCGCAGCACGACACGGCCCCGGTGGTCGGTGCTGTGGCTGAAGGCGTACGGAACGGTGTTGTTCGGGTTGGCCTCCAGCGCTTTCTGCAGGAAGTTGCCGGCGCCCAGGGCGGGGTCGGTCATGAACTGACGCCGGACGGCGAGTGGAGCGATCGGGCTGGTGGTCACGGTGCTCTCCAGGGAACGTCGGGGTGGTCTCGTGACGGCTCGGGCCGGTGGTCGCCGACCGCGTCCCGCCGGACGACTCCGCCGGGCGGACCACTCCCCCTCGGCGGACGGCGCGTGCGGGCGGGCGACTCCTACGGGTGGGCGGCCAGTTCGGCGGCGGCCCTGTGGCCCGACCGGACGGCGCCCTCCATGAGTCCGAAGAACTCGGTGCTGGTCTCGGTGCCGGCCCAGTGGACGCGGCCGTGCGGGCGGGTCAGGTGGGGGCCGAGCGCGAGCCAGTCGCCGGGGCCGAACAGGGCGGCGTAACAGCCGCGGCTGTAGGGGTCGTTGACCCAGTCGGTCACCTGGAAGCCGATGGGCTCGGGCAGCCGGGGGAACAGCCGGGCGGCCTGGGCGACGGCGGCGGTCCGCTGTTCGGCGGGGGACAGCGCGGCGAAGCGGCGGGCCTCCTCGCCGGTGACGAAGCCGGTCAGGATCCCCGCGCCGCCGTCGGCGGGCGAGTCGTCGACGGTGGACAGCAGCGGGCCCCCGGCGCTCACCGACCAGCCGGACAGACCGTGTCCGCGCCAGAGCGGGGACGGGTGGATCAGGTGGACCTTGACCGCGCAGCCGGGCCCGGTGCGCTCCCCCGAGCGCGGGACGGGCAGTCCGGGCGAGAAGTCGATCCGGTCGGCGAGCACGGGGGGCAGCGCGACGATCACCGCGTCGGCGCGGGTGACGCCGCCCGCGGAGCGCACCGTCACCCCGCTGTCGTCCTGTTCCACCGCGGTGACCGGCTCGGACAGGCGTACCCGGTCGCCGAGTTCGGCGGCGAGCGCCTCGCTCAGCCGGTGCGCGCCCCCGTCGACCCGCCACTCCTGAGCGCCCCCGGCGAAGGCGTTGAGGTAGCGCAGCCCGCCTCCGGAGCTCAGGTAGAAGGCCATGTGCAGGACGGACACGTCGGCGGGAGCGGCGGCCATCATCTCGCCGAGGAAGAGCGGGAAGAACAGCCGGCTGTCCGGGTGGCGCAGGTGGGCGTCGGCCCATTCGGCGGCCGTCATCGCGTCGAGACGCCCGGCGTCCGGGGTGAGCCAGGGCGCGTCGGTGCGCACGGTGCGGGTGACCTCGTCCAGCAGGTCGAACAGCTCGCCCAGTGCCACGCCGCTCAGCGGCGGGAAGCGCCCGGGAACGCTGTCCGCCCCTTCGGACCCGGAGACGTCGAAGCGGCTGTCCCCCTCCATGACGGTGGGCACGGTCTTGAGGTCGCGGCGGGCCATCAGCGCGAGCAGGTCGGTGTGCCGCTCGCCCAGGTAGGCAGCGCCGGCGTCGGCCCAGGCGCCGGGGGCGACTTCGATGCCGTGCGTCCTGCCGCCGACCCGGTCGCGGGCCTCCAGGACCTGGACGTCGACGCCGCGGCCGGCGAGATCGGTGGCGGCGGTGAGGCCGGCGAGACCCGCCCCCACGACGACGACGCTCATCGGGCCGCCCCCGGGGTCACGCTCGCGACCCGGTCGGCGAGCGCCGCCGGCGTGGGGGCCGCGAGCAGGTCGTCGAAGGTCAGCTCCACGCCGTGGACGCGGGCGACGGCGCTCAGGACGCGGGTGCCCAGGAGCGAGTCGCCGCCGTATTCGAAGAAGTCGGTGTCCGCCGTGATGCCGTCGGTCTCCAGAACCCTTCGGAAGACGTCGACCATGTCGTCGGGACTCATCGGTTGTCCTGTTCTGTGAGGCCGCCCCGGTGTTCCGCCGAGGCGGACGGCGCGACGGCGGGTGAGTGACGTCTGTGGGTGCCGAGCCGGTCGATCTTTCCGCCGGCGGTGTGGACGAGTCGGGGGACGACGGTCACCCGGTGCGGGACGAGATGGCCGGGCACGCTGGCCCGCAGGTCGCGCAGGACCTGCCGGGCGAGGGCGGCGTCGTCGGCGTCGGGGCGCTGGGGCACCACGTACGCGGTCACGGTCGTGCGGTCCTGGACCCGGGTGCCGACGACAGCGGCGACGCCGACCTCCGGATGGGCGGTGAGGTGGGCCTCGATCTCGCCGGGATCGACCCGGATGCCGCGTACCTTGATCTCGGCGTCGAGGCGGCCCTCGTGGACCAGACGGCCGTCCGGCCGACGCGTGACCCGGTCGCCGGTGCGGAACCAACGGACGGGGCCGTCCGGCCCCGGACGGTCGACGAAGCGTTCGGCGGTGACCTCCGGCAGGCCTCGGTAGCCGAGCGCCAACGCCGGTCCGGCGATCAGGAGTTCGCCGTCCGGACCGATGTCGTCCGTGACGTGCGGCAGCGGTGTGCCGATGGGGACGCCGCCGTGCTCGCCCCACCAGGCGCCGGGGCCGGGCGCCCGGGGACCGTGCAGGTCGACCGCGTGCGTGATCAGGGTGGTCTCGGTGCACCCGTAGGTGTTGACCAGCCGGACACGGGCGGTGTCCAGGGCTCGCCACTCGACGAGCCGGGCCGGGCTGACGGCCTCGCCGCCGATGACCACCGTCCGCACGCAGTCGGGCAGTTGCTCGTCGCTCTCCGTGAGGTGACGGACGAGTTCGTGCCAGAAGGCGGTCGGCAGGTCGAGCAGCGTGACCCGGGTCGCGGCGACGGCCCTGAGCAGCCTGGGCATCGAGCCGGTGTACGCCTCTTCGTGGAAGACGAGCGTCGCCCCCGTGGTGAGCGCCGGCAGCATCTCCTCCAGGCAGGTGTCCCAGTTGAGCGACGCGAACTGCAGGACCCGGTCCGCGGGGGTGAGGGAGAAGAGGTCTCGGAGCGAGGCGACGGAGGCGGCGATGGCGCGCCGTGGGGTGAGGACGGGCTTGGGCCGCCCGGTGGATCCGGAGGTGAAGAGCGTGTACGCGGGGGCCTCCGTGTCCCCGGTCCCCGCGGCGGGGGCCGGGGCGGGCGCGGGCAGGAGGCCGGACGGTCCGAGCACTCGGGCGCAGCCCGCGGCCTCCAGGAGCGCCCGTTGCCGGGCGGCGGGGAAGGCCGGATCGACCGGGACGTAGACGCCGCCCGCGGCCAGGACGCCCAGGAGGGCGACGACGGTGGCCTCGGAGCGGTCCGTCAGGACCGCCACCGGCCCGGGCGCGGGGCCCAGCTCCCGGGCCGTCGCACGGACCCGGCGAGCCAGCTCCGCATAGGTCCATTCACGTCCGTCGCATTCGACGGCGCACTTGTCGGGAAAGGCGCGAGCCATTTCCAGAAAGGCAGGCACTATACCCACCATCAAGATATCCCTGTATTTTCCAGCATGGCCACGACGCTATCACTCCGAAATATCGACGGGTCAAGCGAATTTCACCACGTGACCCACGTCACATGAATATGAGGAAGCGGACGCACCCTTGCCCGCCTCATCTGCATGCGGTAGGAATTTACCCATCCACAGAGGAGGTCGACTGCGCATGACGAAACCGTTCCAGTTGCGGATCACCGTACGGGGCTATGAACTCGACACACAGGGACACCTGAATCAGGCCGTTTATCTGCAGTACTGCGAGCATCTGCGCTGGGAGAGCCTGCGCGCGGCCGGCATCTCGCAGGACAAGCTGATCGCGACGCAGATCGGCCCCGCCGTCCTGGAGAACACGATGCGCTTCCGGCATGAACTGCGCGGCGGAGACGAAGTCGACGTGACCTGCCAATGGCTCTGGGGCGAAGGAAAGACCTTCCGCGTCGAACAGGAGATCCGGCGCACGGACGGTGTCCTCGCCTGCGAGTTGTCAAGCGTCGCCGGACTCATCGACCTGACCCAGCGCAAACTGATTTCCCATCCGGCCGAGCATTTCGCAAAGCTGGCCGACCATCCGGAAATCATGGGCCTCTGAGATGCGCTAGACCAGCCGGACCCCGCTCGCCGAAAGCATTCAAGAGCATGCCAGAGCACCCGACGAGGATTCGCCCCGAACCCGGCGACGGAATCCTCCGAGGGTGCTCTCGCTTTCTCACCCCGTCCGCCGCCGCGGTGTCACTCCGGCTTCGACGGCCCCCGTCCCGCCGGCCCGTACGCCGCCGGCAGCCGCGAGAGCGTGAGCAGCGCCCGCCCGATGTCGACCCCCTGACGGCCGAGCGCGTCGGCATACCGCCCCAGCACGCCGTTCTCCCAGGCGAGCTCCGCGGCGGGCAGGCCCGACAGCCGCCGCGACGACTGGTCGTAGCGGGCCAGCTCCACCCGGCGCAGCACCATCGAGATGATCTGGCCGTCGAGGTCGGCGAGCAGCGCGCGGACCTCTTGCTCCCCCCCGCACGCGGGAACCGCCTGAGGCGCCCGGGTCACCGAGGCCGCCACGTCCAGGGCGGCGCTCACGCGTCCACCGCCTCGCCCGGCACGGGCATCCCGCGGGACGTGCCGGCCGCGATGGCCGCGATCATGGTCCGCGACTTGACCAGGGTCTCCTCGTATTCCTCGGCCGGTTCGGACAGCGCGATCACCGCTCCGCCGACGCCGAACGACGCGCCCTCGTCGGTGGCGACGATCGTGCGGATCACGATGCTGAGATCGGCGGCGCCGCCCAGCGAGAACCAGCCGAGGGCGCCGGAGTAGACCCCGCGTGCTCCGCCCTCCAGCCCGTCGATGATCTCCATGGTGCGCAGCTTGGGCGCGCCGGTCATCGACCCGCCGGGGAACGACGCGCGCACGCAGTCCACCGCCGAGACGCCGTCGCGCAGCGTGCCCCGCACGGTGCTCACCAGCTGGTGCACCGGCGCGTACGTCTCGACGTCGAACAGCTTGGGGACGTGCACGGATCCGACCTCGCACACCGTGTTGAGGTCGTTGCGGAGCAGGTCCACGATCATCAGGTTCTCGGCGCGGTCCTTCTCGCTGGCCAGCAGGCCGTCCTTCAGCGCGCGGTCCTGCGCGGGGGTTTCGCCCCGCGGCCGGGTGCCCTTGATCGGCTTCGATTCCGCCACCCGGTCCGTCCCGATGCTCAGGAACCGCTCCGGTGAGGCGCTGAGCACGGCCACGCCGGGGAAGTCCAGGAGCGCGCCGTAGGGGACCGGGCTGATGTCCCGCATCAGCCGGTAGGTGGTCAGCGGATCGACCACCGCGGGCGTCGAGACCATGTTCGTCAGGCAGATCTCGTACGACTCCCCGTCGCGGATCTTCTCCAGGCACTGTCCGACGCGGGCCAGGTACGCCTGCTCGTCGTGCCGCTGCGCGAGCGCGGCGACGGCGAGCGGGGGCGCCCCGGTGAGCGGTGTGCGCTCGCGGTCGGTCTGCTCGGGCAGCAGAGCGAGGGTGGCGGCCGTGGCGTCGAGCCACTTGACGGCGTCCGGGTCGTCCGGACCGGTGCCGAGACAGAGCAGGTACGTGCAGCGCGTGCTGTGGTCGACGACGACGGCGCGGTCGGCGAAGAGCAGGGCCGCGTCCGGGGTGGGCGCGGTGTGCGCGGCGCTCGCCCCGGCCTCTGCCTTGAGTTCGTAGCCGAGGTAGCCGACGTAGCCGAGGTTGAAGGAGAACGGCAGCCGTGGGTCGACCGGCAGCGCGCGCCGCCGTAACTCGGTGTCGAGGTAGTCGAAGAAGCCGCTGGCCACGTGCTCGTCGGGGCGGCCGGCCCGCTCGATCCGGACGGTACGGGTCGCGACCCGGTAGGTGAGGTACTCGGCGAGCGGGCCGCTGCCGTCGCCGAGGAAGGAGAAACGGGAGTCGCCGTCGGCGTGGGAGCCGCTGTCGAGCCAGAAGCCGTGCGGCCCGCCGGCGAACAGTTCGGCGTACACCGCCTCGGTGTCGGGCGCCTGGTCCAGTCGGCGGGTGTACAGCCGGTACGGCGACGCGGTCGGCGCCTCCGTCGCGCCGTGTCCGAGGGAGAGGTCGCGGAAGTTGGCGAGCAGTTCGCGGCCGAACTCGCTGGATATGGACTCGGGATGGAACTGGACGCCCCAGATCGGGCGGGTCCGGTGGCGCAGCCCCATGAGGACGCCGTCCTCGGTCCAGGCCACGCCCTCCAGCTCGTCGGAGAGCGTGGAGACGGCGAGCGAGTGGTAGCGGACGGCGGCGAACGGCGAGGGCAGGCCGGCGAAGAGGTCCTCGCCGTTGTGCCGGATCGCCGAGAGCCGGCCGTGCATCGGCTCCGGGGCGTGCTCGACCGTGCCGCCGAACAGGGCGGCGATGCCCTGGTGTCCGAGGCAGACGCCGAGGACGGGCAGTCCGGAGTCCCGGATGGCACGGCTGCCGACGCCGAAGTCGCGGTCCCGGTCGGGGCGGCCGGGGCCCGGTGAGACGACGATGTTGTCGAAGTCGCCGAGGTGCAGGGCGGACCAGTCGACGTCGTTGCGGACGACGACGGGCGGCTGGCCGTTCACCTCGCCGAGGAGTTGGTAGAGGTTGTAGGTGAACGAGTCGTAGTTGTCGACGAGGAGGGTGCGGACCGGGCGGCTCATGAGGCGGTGTCCCCGGCCGGCCGCCGGCCGTCGGTGTCCGGCGCGTCGGTCACGGCCGCCTGCGCGGGGCAGGTCCGCTCGGTGACCGGGTCGTGGGTCCGCCGAGTGGACGTCCCGGAGACGCCGGGCCCTCGTCCGTGCTCGCCCTGCGGGATCCGGATGTCGGTCCGGGCCTTCGGGGCGTCGAGCGACGTCGGGTCGATGAGGTGGAGTGGGGCGCGCAGACCCGCCGGCCCGACTTCAGGGCTCGAGGTCGTCGTCATGCCTGTGCCTTTCTGAACGTCGTGGTGCAACGGGCTGGTTCCGTCGGGTGTGGGAGACCTCCCGTGTCGGGCGGGCACGGCCCAGTACGGCCGCGCAGGGACTCAGGACGGCAGGACCGCTCGGCGCCTTTGCCCAGCCCCCTGCCAAGGTGGCGCTTTGAGCCAAACACAGGGCGTGGAGGCGCCCCAAAGCTTTTAGCTGGGGCTAAAAGCTCGGCACGGGGCCGGGTCCGCGGCGGCGACGGCGGGTTCGCCGGAGCGGCCGGCCGCGGACGGAACGACCCGGCCGGCGCCGGTCAATGGACGTGCTCGGCCTGGTCAGACCACGCGGCCGACGGAGTGCTCGGCGCCGCGGACGAGCGCCTCGCCCGTCTCGGTGAGCGTGTGGACGACCCGCTGCCCCGACCGCTGGCTGGTGACCAGGTCACAGCTCCTCAGCACCGAGACGTGCTGGCTGATGGCACCCGGGGTGACGTCGACCTTGGCGGCGAGCTCGCCCGTGGAGGCGGGCGTGACGAGCGCTTCGAGGACCGCGGCGCGGACCCCGCCGAGGAGCGCCCTGAGCGGACTGGGGCGGTCCTCGCCGTGGTGGCGCCAGATGTCCGCGACCGCGGGCTTGGGATACACGATCATCGCGGGGAGCGGCGGCAGCATGGTCAGCACTTCCGGTCCGCAGAAGACGCTGGGCACGAGGACGATGCCCTGGCCGCCGAGCGTCTCCTCGAAGGCGTAGCTGCTGCGGACGACGAGACGGTCGTCGTTCCAGCCGATGCGCTCGTTGAGCGTGGAGAAGACGGAGGCCGCCCCCGAGCTCTCCATCACCCGCATCCGGGAGCGGATGTCGGAAACGAGCCCGCCGTGCAGTTTGTGCCAGGACGGTTCGAGGGCCACCCGCCAGTAGGCGCGCAGCCGTTGGGCGATCTGCCCGAGGGCCTTCTCGGGCTCGTCCAGCATCTGCCGGTGCAGCGGGGCCGTCTCCCGGCGCCAGGCGAGGGGCGTCCCGGTGTCCCCCGCCATCCAGGCCACCTCGTCCACGAAGTGGGAGGGACGGGTGGCGCGCACCGCCTCCAGTTCGTTCTCGAAGCTGGAGGGCGTGCCCGTGGGCGGTGGCGTGAGGAAGTCCGGCACGTATCCGGTCGGCGGGATCACCGCCCGCAGCGGCCTGAGGTCGAGGTCCTTCAGCCTGTGCAGGACGTCGTCGACCCAGGGCTGGTGCTGCCTTCTGCGCTCCGGGGACGCCAGCATGCGAAAGCTGTAAACGGTTTCTCCCAGCGGAGACATTGAAAATCGAACTTTCGCGACGTCATCGGCGGTCGCACTGTAGCTGATCAACGTTCCCCCGTTTCTCTGCTGCACCTGCTCCTCTCACGGTAGGCGGGAGAAGGCGCGCCTGCGCAACGCAATCCGGCCCGGTATCCGGACGCCCGGGCCGACGCGAGGACAACGGAACAAGGCGGTCCGGTGACGAAAGAGGCCGCGCATCCCGCCGATCCCGGCGGAGATGCACGGCCTTGACGAGGTTCGACTCGACTTCGCCCCGTGGGAATCGGAACGAGTCAAGCGGTATTCCGGTCACACGGCGGCCGATGTCACACCCGAGGAATTCGGCCATAAACATGTCCGGAAACCGCGCCTTCCGGTGCGGGCCCCGCGTCGGGCGCGGCCGGCGGCGTCCTAGCCGGCCTCGGCGGGGGCCACCTCCCGGGCGAGAACCGCGTACACGTACTCGCTGCCCCAGCCGCGGTCGTCGCGGTCGTTCTCGATCAGATGCGCCTCACGGCGCATCGACAGCCGCTCGCAGATCCGCTCGGAGGCCGTGTTGTCCGCGTCGATACGGGCGAACAGACGGTGCACGCCCAGCTGTTGAAAGGCCAGGTCACGCAGGGCGAGCGATGCTTCCGTGGCATAGCCGCGGCCCCCGTGGCCGGGGTGGAAGACCCACCCGATCTCGGCCTGCGCCGCGTGCGCGCTCGCCAGCGTGACCTGCACCTCGCCGATCACCCCGGGGGCGTCGCGGCGACAGACCGCCAGCGTGAGGTTGTCGCCGTCCTCCTTCCAGTGGGTGCCCTGGCCGATGCGCTCGATCACCTGGGCGCAACGCGCGCGATCGCGCGGCGGGCGGTAGAGAAACCTGGCCACTTCGGGCAGCCCCTGATACGCGTACATGTCGTCGACGTCGTCCGCCGTGAACAGACGCAGGACCAGCCGATCCGTCGTCAGCGGCTGGGAAATCGCGAAATTCATGGGTCCAGCTTCCCTATTCATAGGATTGACACCCCATCATGCGCAACTTAGACTCCACGGCGCTACCTGGCCAGTGGCATCTGCAACGGGGGAACATGAAGCGATGCGGCGATGCGCACAGTCCTGGGCCCATGTCGGGGGCTCGCCGGACTGGACCACCACCCCATTTCTCACCATGTTTCAGAAGCAGCCTGCAAAGGCGGCTGAAAGCGGACGCATAGGCGGCGTGGCAGTACCCACGCCCCTGCGGAGCCGCGAAGTGGCCCGCCCCTCATACCGCGTACCGCGCCCCTGTGGCAGGCGTGCGCGCGGTGGCACCACTCGATCCTGGACAGCACGGCCTGAGTGACCGTTCCAGGCGCCTCCAGCATCGACATCCCACCCCTTTCTCACGGCCGGAGCACGCGCCGAGCGGCGCCCCCGCGCCCGTAGACACGAGGAGAACCATGTACGCAGGGCCACAGCAGACTGCCGTCGTCGTCGGCAACGGGGCGGTCGGCGCCTCCATCGCCTATGAGTTGAGCAGCCGGGGATTCCAGGTCACCCGCGTGGGCCGGGAGAACCGCCCCTACGCCGCCTCGCTCGCCGCCGGCGCGATGCTCGGCTGCTTCGGCGAGGTCACCACGTCGCTGCTGGCCAGCGACCACGGCCGGGCCAAGCTCGACATGGACCACCGGGCCCGCCGTTACTGGGCCGAGTGGGACGAGCGCCTCAGCCAGGACTCGGGCGACGCCCGCACGCTCTTCAGCGCCGACGGCACGTTCGTCCTCCTGAACACGATGGGCTCGGCCGCCGTCGACTCCGGCAACTTCCGCGCCATCGAGGCGACGCTGCGGGAGTACCAGGAGCCGTACGAGACCGCCGACCCCGAGGACCTGGACTGGCTGAACCCGAACGACCTCTCGCGTTCGCTGCGCGGCATGTACATCCCGGGTGAACACGCCGTGGACTCGCACCGGTTGCTGGTCAAGCTGGACCAGGCGCTGGTCAAGTCGGGCGGCAGGGTGGTCGACGCCGAGGCGCTGCGGGTCCGGGTGACGAACGGCCGCGCGACCGGCGTCGAGCTGGTGAACGGCGAGATCCTGCCCGCCGACCATGTCGTGGTGGCCGCCGGCGCCAAGTCCCTCACGCTGCTGGACGAGGTGGCCGAGGCGCGCGCGCAGATGCCGCCCATGGTGAGCGGTTACGGCGTCTCGGTGCTGGTGGAGACCGAGGACCGCGCGCTGCCCTCGTCGGTGGTGCGCACCCCCAACCGGGCCTTCGCCTGCGGTCTGCACGCCGTGCCGCGCGCCGACGGGGTGCTCTACCTCGGCGCCACCAACATCATCTCCGAGCAGCCCCGTCGCTTCGCCGCCATCGGCGACCTGCAGTTCCTGCTGGGCTGTGCCGTGGACCAGCTGCACACCGACCTCGCCGAGGCCTCGCTGCTCTCCGTGCAGGTCGGCAACCGGCCCGTGCCCGCCGACGGCTTCCCGCTGGTGGGCAACGCGGGCGCGGAGGGTCTGTGGCTGGCCACCGGCACCTACCGCGACGGACTGCACCAGTCCCCGCTGCTGGCCCGGCACATCGCCACCCTCGTCGAGGGCGGCACGAGCGAGTACGACTTCCTGTCGTCCTTCTCCCCGGTGCGCGCCCCGCTGGCCGGCGGGACCCGTGAGCAGGTCGTGACCACGGCGGTCGAGCACATGATGGCCACCGGCTACGAGTACAAGTGGAACGTCACGCCGGAATGGCCGCCGCGCATCGAGCGTCATCTGCGCCGGTTCTACGGCGCGCTGGTGGAGGAGCTGCACCCGTCGTTCACGCCCCCGGCCGAACTGGTCGCCGCGATGACCGACGGCATCCGCGCCTCCCTCACGCGCTACTACTCCGCGTGGTCGCGATGACGACGGCGCAGCGCATCCGGTCCGTCCACGACGCGGCCCGCGCCCGACTGGCCGAGGCGGGCGTGTGGGACGTCGAAGGCGATCTCGCCGCCCTGCGGGAGCGCTTCCTCACCGAGGACGCTCCGGCGGCCGTGGCCCGTTTCGAGGCGGCCGTCGCCGAGCGCTGCCGGCGCATCCCGCTCGGGCACATCGTCGGGTCGGTCGAGTTCGACGGTCTCGAACTCGTCGTCGGCAGCGGAGTGTTCGTGCCCCGACACGAGAGCACCGCGCTGGTGGCGTGGGCGGCCCGGGACACGACGCTGCCGCACGGGGGCGTCGTGCTCGACCTGTGCTCCGGCGTCGGGGCTCTCGGCCTCGCCCTCGCCCGGCGTCGCCCCGACGCGAGGGTGACGTGCGTGGAGCGGGACGACACCTGTCTGCAGTACCTGCGGCGCAACGCGGCGCGCAACGAGGCCGTGCTGGGCCCGGTCACCGTGCACGCCGCCGACCTCACGACGGCGGGCTGCCTGGACGCGTACGCCGACGGCGCCGACCTGGTCGTCGCGAACCCGCCGTACGTCTCCCCCGACGTGCGGCTGCTGCCCGAATGGTCCGAACACCAGCCCCGGGCCGCCGTCTACAGCGGCGCCGACGGCCTCGACCTGATCCGCCGGATCGTGGTCCTCGCCGCGGCGGCGCTGCGTCCCGGCGGGCGGCTGGCGCTCGAACACGACCGGGCCCAGCCCGGGCAGGTGCGCGAACTCCTGCACGGGGACGCCTTCGACGACGTCACCACCTTCGTCGACACCGCCGGAGAACCGAGGATCACGGTCGCCCGCCGTACCGACCAGGAGGGAACCCTGTGAGCGCGTCCCGGACATCGCAGAACTGGCTGACCACCCGCAGGGATCGCACCTCCTCGGCCCTGGACCGGTGCTTCGCCGAGGGGTTGACCGGACACACCGTGGTCTCCCGCGACCGCAAGCGGGTCACCCTCCAGGACGGCTCCCGGGCCACGGAGTTCGTCTCCTGCTCCTACCTCGGGCTGGAGTCGCACCCCGCGCTGGCGCAGGCGGTGGTCGAGGCCGTCGGCCGCTTCGGCGTCCACCTGTCGTCCTCGCGCAACCGGATGCGGCCGTCCTACCTGCCCGAACTGGAGGAACTGCTGGGGCGCGTCTATCCCGGCGCCACCCCCTGCGTGTTCACCTCCACCAGCAACGTCCACCTGGGCGTGCTGCCGCTCCTGGCGTCGGGGTCGCTGCCCAGCTACCCCGTACAGGGCGGACCGCATCTGTTCGTCGACCGGACCGCCCACGCCTCGATGCAGGTGCTGCGGGGGATCTTCGAGCAGTTCGGCCCGGTCGAGCGGTTCCGCTCCGACGACCCCGCCTCCGTGGACGAGTCGTTGCAGCGGGCGGCCGAGGCGGGACGCACGCCGATCCTGCTGGTGGACGGGGTCGGTTCGATGGACGGCCTGGTCCCCGTCCAGGATCTCGCGCAGCGCACGGCGTCCGCCGGCGGGTACCTCTACGTCGACGACGCCCACGGCATCTCCATCGACGGCGCCGAGGGCTGCGGCTACGCCTTCGACGCGCTGGGCGGCAAACTTCCCTGCAACGTCGTCCTGGCCGGCTCCCTGTCGAAGGGCTTCGGGGGGTCGGGCGGCTTCCTCCTCGTGGCGTCCGCCGAGGACGTCGCCGTCGTCAGGAAGCTCGCCAATCCGCTGGTCTTCGGCCACTCGGTGATGGTGCCGATGATGGCCGCCAACGTCGCCGCGGCCCGCATCCACCTCTCCCCCGAGATCACCGTCCTGCAGCGGGAGCTGTGGGCGAACGCGGCCCGGCTCGACGAGCTCACCGGCGGCAAGCTGTCCAACGCCGGGCTCCGCACGCCGGTGCGCGGCGCGGTGTTCGAGTCCGAGGAGGAGGGGCTGCGCGCCGTGCGGCGGCTCAAGGAGCGCGGGGTGATCATGCTCCCGGCGTTCTACCCCACGGTCGCGCAGGGCCGGTCCCTGCTGCGGTTCGCGCTGTCCGCCCTGCACAGCGAGGAGGATCTCATCCTTCTCGCGGACACGCTGGAGGAGAGCGGGCAGTACACCAGCGGTCAGGAGCCCGACGCCCGTGACTGAGCGATCCGCCTCGCCGGCCGCGGCGGAGGAGCGCCCCGAACCGCCCGGCCCGGCGCTGGGGCCGGTGGTGCGCCCCCTCGCCGTCTCCCACTTCGTCACCTACTTCGGCGACGGTCTGTTCTACGTCTGCGCGGCGCTGTACTTCACCCGGGTGGTCGGACTGGAACCGGTCACCTACGGCGCCGCGCTGACCGCGTCCTGGCTGCTGGCCATGGTGCTCAGCGTGCCCGTCGGGCATCTCGCCGACCGGTTCGACGCCCGCACGGTCGCCGTCACCCTGCTCGCGGTGGCCGGGTTGTCCATCTGCCTGTACCTGACGACCTCCAGCGTGCCGCTGTTCTTCGTGGGGGCCTGTCTGCTGGCGGTCTCCACCCAGGGCACGATGTCCGCCCGCTCCGCCCTGATCGCCCGCTCGTTCCCCGCCGACCAGGTCACCCGGGTGCGGGCCGTGCTCATCGCGACGGCCAACGCCGGTCTGGCCGTCGGCGCTGCGCTCGGCGCCCTGGTCATCGCCGTGGACACCGACTCCGCCTACCGGCTGGCGTTCGGCCTGGACGGGCTGACGTTCTTCCTCGCCGCCGCGCTGCTGCTCAAGGTGCCGCCGACGCTGCGCACCCCGGCCGCCTCCCCGGCCGACGGGAGCCCGGTCGCGCAGGTCACGGGCTCGCCGCTGGGGGTGTTCCGCGACCGCGGTTACGCCGCCGTCAGCCTCGTCAATCTCGTCCTGATGCTCCATGTCCCGTTGATCGACGTGGCCCTGCCCCTGTGGATCGTCCGCGAGACGCACGCGCCCGAGTGGAGCATCGCCGCCGTCTTCGTCGTCAACACCGCCTTGGTTGTGGCGCTGCAGTACCGGACGTCCAAGACCGTGACCAGCGTCGACGCGGGCGTGCGCAGCCTGCGCGTCGGCGGACTGCTGCTGTTCGCGGGCATGGCGCTCTACTCCCTGTCCGGACTGCCCTCCTCGCCCTGGGCGGCGGGCGGGGTGCTCCTGCTGGCGGTCACGGTCCTCACCTTCGGGGAGATCCGGCAGATCTCCAGCATGAACGAGATCAGCTTCCGGCTGGTCGCGGACGGCAGGTACGGCGAGTACCAGGGCTTCTTCGGCATCGGCTCCACCATCGCCGAGGCGGTGGGCCCGCTCGCCCTCACCTGGCTGCTGCTGTCCCACGGCTCCTGGGGCTGGCTGGCGCTCGGCGGCCTCTTCCTCCTCGCCTCCTTCGCCATGAAGTACTGCGTCGCCCTGGCCCGCCGCTCTCCGCTCGTGAGGGAGAACGCCCTGTGACACCCCCCGCGGCCCCGCGCCGGCCTGTGCTGCTGCTGCTCAGCGGCAGCCGCAGAGTCGTCGACAAGGCCCTCGCCCTCGGTCTGGACGTGGTGCACCTGCAGGCGCCCACCATGACCGACGCCTCGCTGGACCCGCTGTGCCTGCGCTCGGTGCGCACCGACCTGCTCGACGTGCCCGGCGTCGTGGCCGTCGCCCGTGCCCTGCACGAGGAGTTCGGCTTCGCCGGCGTGTGCAGCAACCACGAACCCGCGTGCGCGGCCGCCGAAGCGGTCGCCCTGGACCTGGGGCTGACCGCGCCCGGCACCGGGGTCGCCGCGCTGCTGCGCGACAAGGCCAGGACCCACGAGGTGCTCGACAAGCACTCATCGCTGCGCTCCCCCTGGGCCCGGCTGACCGGCCCCGAGGACGCGCTCCGCGTCGCGCGGACGGCGGGCTGGCCGCTGATCCTCAAGCCCGTCGACGGCTCCGCCAGCCTGGGCGTGCTCAAGGTCGACGGCCCCGAGAGCCTCGACGACGCCTGGCGGCGGGTGCGGGACACGCTGCGCAACGGTCACCGGTACCACGAGGTGCTGCCCGTGACCGGCTATCTCGTCGAACCCTTCGCCGTCGGCGAGGAGTTCAGCGTCGAGACGTTCAGCCGCGGCGGAACCCACGAGGTGCGGGCGGTGGTCCGCAAGCTCGTCGGCGGCGCGTTCGTCGAGACCGGCCACCTCGTCCCGGCCGACCTCGACGCCGAGCGGCGCCGGGCGGTCGTCGCACGCGTCACCGCCTTCCTCGACCACGTCGGGCTGTGCGAGGGACCCGCCCACACCGAGGTCATCGTCGGCGAGACGGGCGTCCACCTGGTCGAGTCGCACGCCCGTACCGGCGGCGACGAGATCCCGGCGCTCCTCACGCTGGTGACCGGGCGGGACATGGAGGCCGACATGCTCGCCCACGCCTGCGGTCTGCCGCTGCCGCCCCCCGTGCCGCCGCTCGGCGCGGCGGCCGTGAAGCGGTATCTGCTGGCCGAGCGCGCCGGCCGGGTCGCCGCCGTCGACGGCGCGGCGCAGGCGGCCGCGCTGCCGGGCGTGCACAGCGTGCGGCTCTGGACGGGCCCCGGCGACACCGTGCGCCCGGCGACCGCGAGTTGGGAACGGCTCGGCGAGGTCGTCGCCGTGGGCCCCGACACCGCGACCGCCGCCGCGACGGCCGAGCGGGCCTGCCGGACCATCACCCTACGGATGGAGGAACAGTGAGGCTCCTCGCGGATCTCACGCTGCCACGCCCGGAGCTGCTGGCCGTCCAGGCGGGCAACCTGGCGCTCATGCGGGACGCGGTGCGCCGGTCGCGGACCTGTACGGCCCTGCGTCCGTACGCGGACGCCCTGACCCCGGAAGGACTGGAGGAGGTCCCGCTGACCACACGCGAACAGCTCGCCGAGTGGAGCGTGGCGGCCGGCGCGCCGAACCGCGTCACCGAGGGCGACATCCGCCTGGTGCTGCGTTCGAGCGGCTCGTCGGGCCGGGTGCGGACCCTGCTGCACGACCGTCCGTTCAACGAGCGGGTCGAGGTCCTCGGCGCGCGCGGCCTGTGCGTCGACGGACTGGGCGCCAACCCGTTCGTGCTCAACTCGCTGGCCCCGGGCGACCTGTTCGGCGGCTTCGGCTTCGCGGACGCGGTCCTGGCCCGCCGGGGCGCGGCCGTGCTCCCGGCCGGGACCTCCCTGCCCGCACCCCACCTCGCGGAACTGATCACCGACCTCGGGGTGGAGGCGATGGTCGCCCTGCCGGGCTACGTGGAGCGGCTGCTGGCCGAGATCCCGGCGGCCATGCGGCGGTTGCGCACCCTGTACTACCTCGGGGAGCGCATGACCGGGCAGGCCGCCGAGACGCTCGCCGAGGCCGGCTGCGCCGTCCGCTCCTTCGCGTACAGCACCACCGAGACCGGCCCCATCGGATTCCAGTGCGCCCATCTCACCGGCGCCGACCACCATGTGCACGAGGACCTGGTGATCGCCGAGGTCGTCGACGACGACGGCCGGCGGTTGCCGGAGGGCGACGTGGGCGCGCTCGCGGTCACCGTGCCGGCCGACACCGGCACCGCGCTCGTGCGCTATCTCGTCGGCGACCGCGCGAGCCTGCGGACCGCCGACTGCCCCTGCGGCTCGACGGCCCGGGTGCTGCGCATCGGCGCCCGCGACGACGTGTCGGCCAACCTGGACGGCACCCTGGTCACCCGCTCCATGTTCGACACCGCGCTCGACCTGGCGCCGGACGCCCGCTATCAGGTCGGCTTCGGCTCACGCCGGGGCATGCTGCGGCTCACCCTGCGCGGCGCCGCTCTGCGCGGGCTGACGGGCGAGGCGGCGCGGACCGCCCTCGGCCGGCACCAGACCCTGCGCAAGGTCGTCGGATCGGCGCGCTTCGCCGGTCTCACCGTCGACGTCGGGACGGCGCCGCGCATCACCGCCCGGGCCAAGGCCCCGTTCTTCTGGGATGACAGTGAAGAGGACTGAGATGATCACGTCTGGCGCCGTACCCGGCGAGGCCGAGGCGGCGACGGTGCTGGGCCCCCTGCGTGACCGGCTCGACGATCTGGACCGCCGGCTGCTCGGGCTCGTCGTCGAGCGGATGGAGCTCTGTCTCGACATCGCCCGGCTCAAGGCCGAGCACGGGATCCCCATGATGCAGCCCTCGCGCGTCGGGCTCGTCGTCGGCAGGGCCCGCGCCCACGCGGCCGCCCACGGCCTGCCCGAGCAGTACCTGGGCGACCTCTTCGAGCGGATCGTGGCCGAGACGTGCGCCCAGGAGGACGTGCTGATGGCGGAGCTGAAGGGAGCCGACGACCGGTGAAGGTCCTCATCATCGACAACTTCGACTCCTTCACGCTGAACATCGCGCAGTACCTGTACGAGGTGACCGGTGTGCAGCCGGTCGTGCTGCCCAACACGGCCGCCTACGACTCCCTGCCGCTCGACGAGTGCGGCGCCGTCGTCCTGTCGCCCGGCCCCGGACGGCCCTCGCGGGAAGCCGACTTCGGTGTCTGCCGCGAGGTCATCGAGCGCTGCGGACTGCCGTTGCTCGGCGTCTGCCTGGGGCACCAGGGGATCGCCGAGTTCTTCGGCGGCCGCACGACCTACGCGCCCGCCCCCGCGCACGGCGTCGTGGACACGGTCGCCCACCTGGGCACCGGCCTGTTCGCGGGACTGCCCCAGGACCTTTCGGTGGTGCGCTACCACTCGCTGGTCAGCACCGATCTGCCGGACACGCTGGAGCGCACCGCCTGGACGCGGGACGGGCTGGTCATGGCCATCGCGCACCGTTCCCGGCCGGTGTGGGGCGTGCAGTTCCATCCCGAGTCCGTCGAGTCGGCCGGCGGCCACGGCCTCCTCGCCAACTTCGTCGCGCTCGCCGCCCGCCACCACGCCGGGGACGGCGTCCCGCCCGTCGATCCCGGGGCGGTCGGCCCCGCGGCCGACGAGGCCCCGTCGGTGGCCGCGTTCCGCAGGGTGGGCGGTTCGCTGCGGCTGCGCCTGGAAGCGGAGACGTTCAGCACCCCGGACGCGCCCGCCGACTTCTTCCGCGAGCACTGCGCCGGACGTCCCCACGCCTTCTGGCTCGACTCCGAGGGCAGCGAGCACCCCGGTTCCCGCTACTCCCTGATGGGCGCCTGGGGCGAGCCGGGGGACGTCGTGCTCGGCTACGACCTGGCCGAGCGCCGCCTCACCCTGCACGGCCCCGGCCGCACCGAGGAGGTCACGGGCGACGTCTTCGCCCTGCTGGAGGAGATCGTCGACGCCGTGGAGGTCACGGCGCCCGCGGACTGGCCCCTGCCGTTCCGCGGCGGCCTGGTGGGCTGGTTCGGGTACGAGCTGAAGGCGCTCACCACCGGCGACGAGCGGCACGCCTCGCCCGAGCCGGAGTCGTGGTTCCTGCACACCCGTGCGTTCACCGTCTTCGACCATCAGCGCGGTGTCGCCCTGGCCTGCCGGCTCGTTCCCCTGGACGGCGACCGCGACGGCGGCCGGGACGCCGACGGGGGCGCCCCGGCGACGCTCGTCGCCCGGAGCGCTCCGGCGGCCGCGGCGGTTCCTCCGGCGCGCACCGCGCCCGGAGCGGAACGGCCCGCCGCCTACGCGCCGGGGCCGGTGTCCGAGCGGCTGCTGGGCCTGCGCGACGACCGGGAGACGTACCTGGCGAAGATCAAGGAGAGCCAACGCCTCATCACCGACGGCGAGAGCTACGAGACCTGTCTCACCAACAGCGCCGAACTGTCCGGCGTGGGCGCGGGACTGCCCGCGTACACCCGGATGCGCACGGTCAGCGCGGTACCCCGCGGCGCCTATCTGCGCGCCGGGGACGTCGAGGTGCTGTGCTCCTCACCCGAGACCTTCCTGCGGGTGGACGAGAGCCGCATCGTGGAGTCACGGCCCATCAAGGGCACCCGCCCGCGGGGCGCGACGCCGCAGGAGGACACGGCGCTGCGGGAGGATCTGCGGTCCTCGCGCAAGGACCGCGCCGAGAACCTGATGATCGTCGACCTGGTCCGGCACGACCTCAACGCGGTGTGCGTACCGGGCAGCGTCCACGTCCCGCAGGCCTTCGCGATCGAGAGCTACTCCTCCGTCCACCAGTTGGTGTCGACCGTCCGGGGGCGGCTGCGCCGGAACGAGTCGGCGCTCTCGGCGGTGCGCGCCTGCTTCCCGGGCGGCTCCATGACCGGCGCCCCCAAGAAGCGGACCATGGAGATCATCGACGAGCTGGAGGGCACGGCCCGCGGCGTCTACTCGGGCGCCCTGGGCTGGCTGTCGTTCTCGGGCGCGCTCGACCTGAACATCGTCATACGGACCGCGGTGGTGCGCGACGGCACGGCCCGCTTCGGCGTGGGCGGGGCGATCACCGCGCAGTCCGACCCCGACGAGGAGTACGAGGAGACCCTGGTCAAGGCGAGCGTGCCCTACTTCGGGCTGCGCGGCTGGCGGCGGGAGGACGAGGGGTGAGCATCCCGGCCGGGGACGACGCGCAGGCGCGCCGGCGGGTCGTGCTGCTGGGCGCGGCCGGCACGGTCGGCCGCTGGTACCGCGCACATCTGACGGGTGCCGGGGACACGGTGACCACCGCCGACCTGGGCGCCGGACCGGACCACGGCGGTGATGTGCGCACGCCGTCCGCGGGGCTGCGCTCGGCGGTCGCCGCGGCCGACGAGGTGGTGCTCGCGCTGCCCGAGGACGTCGCCGCGGCGTGCCTGCCCTGGCTGGCCGGGTCGGCCCGCCCGGCCACGGTGCTCGTGTCCACCTGCTCGGTCCAGCTGCCGTTGTTCGAGGCCGCGTCGGAGCACGGGCTGCGTGCCCCGCTGCGCGGTGTGAACCCGATGTTCTCCCCCACGCTGCCCTCCGCGGGTCAGTCCGTCGTGGTGATCGCCCCCGGGACCTGTCCCGGGCGGCAGGCCGACGGCGCCGCAGCCGGCGCGGATCCTCATGTGCGCCGGATGGCGGCGCGTCTGGAGGCGGGGGCCATGACGGTCTCGGTCATGGACCCGGCCGGCCACGACGCGGCGATGTCCGTGCTGCAGGCGCTGCCGCACGCCGCGGTGCTGGCGTTCGTGGACGCGCTCCTGGCCGCGCCGGTGGACGTGCCCACCCTGATGCGGATCGCGCCGCCCCCGGCCCGCACCCTGGTGGCGCTGGCCTGTCGCATCCTGGCGGCTCCGCCCGAGATCTACTGGGACATCCAGCGGGCCAACGCGCAGGGCGGCGCCCGCCGCAAGGAACTGGCGTCCTCCCTGCTGCGGCTCGACGCGCTGGTCGACGCGGACCGGGGCGAGGACTTCCGGGCCGCCCTCGCCTCGGCGGCGAGGGGCCTGGGACCGTACGCCGCCGAGGGCGCCGAGGAGTGCCGGGACCTCTTCGAGCTGATCCAGCGGCGCAGGACGACGCAGCAGGCCGCCGCGCCGTCGCCGAACGCCCCCGCCCCCGCGGCCGGGACCGGGCAGGCCGCGAAGACCGGGGAGGCCGCCGAGGCCGGGCAGGCCGGGCAGGCCGGGCAGGCCGGACAAGCCGCCGAGACCGGGCAGACCGGGGAGGCCGGACAGGCCGCCGGGACCGGGGAGGCCGGGGAGGCCGGGGAGGCCGGGGAGGCCGGGGAGGCCGCCGAAGCCCGGCAGACCGGGGAGGCCGGGCAGATCGCGAAGACCGCCGAGGCCGGGCAGGCCGCCGAGGCCGGGCAGGCCGCCGAGGCCGGGCAGGCCGGGGGCTGGCTAGGCTGACGCCACGGCCCGCGGCTCGCCGGGAGTCGCGCGCAGAGGGGAGTTTTCGGGATGAACGGGGAGGTCGGCGCCGTCAGCAGCAACGACGTGTACTCCTTCACCAAGCCCAACCGTGCGAGCGTCACGCTGATCGCCGGGTTCGGGGTGGAGGGAGACGTGCACGCGGGGGCCACGGTGAAGCACCGGTTCCGGATGAGGAAGGACCCCACGCAGCCCAATCTGCGGCAGGTTCACCTCATCCACGAGGAACTCTTCGAGGAGGTGCGCGCGGCCGGGTTCGAGGTGGCCGCCGGGCAGCTCGGGGAGAACGTGACCACGCGCGGGATCGATCTGCTGGGACTGTCGGCCGGGGCGCGGCTGCGGCTGGGCGCGCGGGCCGTGGTGGAGGTGACCGGGCTGCGCAACCCCTGCGCGCAGATCGACGCGTTCCGTCGGGGGCTGCTGAAGCAGGTCGTCGGACGCGGCCCGGACGGCCGTCCGGCGTTCCGGTCCGGGATCATGGGCGTCGTGCTGAGCGGGGGCGTGGTGCGGCCCGGGGACCCGATCACGGTCGAGCCGCCGGAGGGGCCGCACGTCCCGCTGGACATCGTCTGAGCCGGCGCCGCGGCCCGCAGGCAGCCGGACGGGCGGGGGCGGGACCGCCCCCGCCCCCGGACCGGCCGGACGAACCGGCGTCCAAACGACAGACCCTAGCCGCGGAACGCCGCCGGGCGTTCCGGGCTCGCCTCCGCGAGCGCCTTGGCGACCGCCTCGACGCCGGCCTGCAGGCCGTAGACGGGGGTGTCCGGCTGCTGCCGCCAGGAGTCGTCGATGCCGCCCGCGTCGACGGTGTCGAAGCCGAGTTCGTCGATCAGCGCGCGCACCTTCGCCTTCGCCGCCCCGTCGTCGCCGGCCACCGGCAGCGCGATCCGGCCGGGGTCGTCGGCGGGCCGGGGACGGTCCAGGATGTCCTGGGCGTAGGTGCCGTTGAAGGCCTTGATCACGGGGTGCCCGAGCTGCCCTTCGACCCAGCGGCTCTCGGTGAGCCCCTCGTCCTCGATCACCGCGATCCGGCCGTCGCGCTGCTGCGGGTAGTAGTTGTTGGTGTCGATGACGACCACACCGTCGGCCGCGCCGTCCAGCAGGCCGGACGGCAGGTCGGGGACCGCCTTCAGGGGGACCGTGACGACCACGATCTCGGCGCCGCGGGCCGCCTCCCCGACGGTGACGGGGGTCGCCCCGGTCTCCTCGGCGAGCTCCTTGAGCGTCTGCGGGCCACGGGAGTTCGCGACGGAGACGTCGTGGCCGAGCGCGGTGAGACGCCGGGTGAGGTTGCCGCCGATGTTGCCCGCGCCGATGATGCCGATCTTCATGACAGACCTTGCCTTCCGCTGTGGTCCGGAATCGATGAGCGATCCATATCAATGCACACGCATGCGTCTGGACGGCTTCAACCCCGACCCCGGCAGAACTATTCCGGTCCCGTTCGGCGCCCTGCGCACGGCGGCCGCCGGAGCGTGCGCGTCGCGCGGACGGCATGACGAAGGGGGGCGCCGCACAGAGGCGCCCCCCTTCCGGCCCGGCTCAGCTCACTTGTCGAGGTGAGCCCAGAACTCGTCGAACGACAGGACCTTGTCGCCGTTGAGGTCACGGCTCTTGATGATGGCCTCGGCCACCGGCTCCGTGACGTTCCAGTCGCCGCCCTGGGCCAGGGCGGTCTTGAACTCGGCCGCGGTGATGAAGCCGTCCCCGTCCGTGTCGATCCGCTGGAACTGCTTGCGCGCCTCTTCGATGTCGGCCACCGATCCGCCCCTCTTGACGATGCCTTGCGGTCATACGTGCTGTCTTGCTGTCCTACTGACGCAGGTCAGGTTAACGGCCCCCGCCGGCGCACGGCGCGCCGACCACCCGGGAGGCCTCCTCGCCACGGTCCGCTCGGGCCGGCCGGCCGGCGGCCGCCCCGCTCCGGCGGACGGCGGATCGCGCACGGACGCGGCGCCCCGGACGCTCGCTCTAGCGGAAGACGCCGGTGTGGCCGAGCGAGTAGCGGCCGGGCTGGGGGTAGACGGCGAGGCCGTGCGGTCCGCTGCCGACCTTGATCCGGGCGAGCTGGGCTCCGGTGCGGGCGTCGATGGCGTACACCTCGGAGTTGTACCGGCCCGACAGCCACAGGACCTTGCCGTCCGCCGAGACGCCGCCCATGTCGGGGCTGCCGCCCTGCGGGAGGCGCCACTTCTTCGTGAGCGCGTTCGCGTGGAAGTCGAAGACGGAGACGGTGCCCTCGCCCCGGTTGGACACGTACATCTCGCGGGAGTCGCGGCTGACGTACAGCCCGTGGCAGCCCTTGCCGGTGTGCAGGAACGCCGGCTTGCCGAACGTGTCCCCGTCGACGATCCACATGCCGTCGGCCATCATGTCCGCCACGTAGAAGCGCTTCCCGTCGGGCGAGACCTTGACGTCCTGCGGCATCGCGCCCTTGAAGGGCAGCTTCTGCTGGGCGACGACCTTCATCCGCGCGGTGTCGACCTTGAGCAGTTCGCCGCTGAACTCGCAGGACACGATGAAGTACCTCCCGTCGAGCGAGAAGTCGGCGTGGTTGACGCCGTAGCAGGTGACCGGTTCGGTCTTGATGCGCTTCATGGTGTGCGGATCGCGGAAGACGAGCTCGCGGTCGAGGGAGGCCATGACGACGGCGTACTTGCCGTCGGGCGTGAAGTACAGGTTGTACGGGTCGTGCACCTCGACGGACTTGCCGGTCTTCCCGGTCCTGGGGTCGATGGGGGTGAGGGTGTTCCCCCGGTCGTTGTTGACCCACAGCGTCTTCAGGTCCCAGGAGGGCACGACGTGCTGCGGCTGCCGCCCCACCCGGAGGGTCTCGATCACCTGGTACGTCTTCGGGTCGATGACGGAGACGGTGTCGGACTCGGTGTTGGGGACGTAGACCCGGGACGGGAAGTCCCGGACCACCCGGGAGAGCCGGTTCGGGCGGTCGGCGGCGTAGACGTCCTCGGGGTCCAGCACGGGCGGCATGCCGGGCAGCCCGTCCACGGCCGGCTTCTTCGCGGCCTTCTTCGCCGGGGCGGGGACCGCGGCCCGGGTGGCGCCGTCCGGGCCGTCCTTCGTCCCGGCGCCGCAGGCGGCGAGGACGGCCAGCGCCGCGCCGGCGAGCAGGGTGCGTGTGACGAGGTTCGGGTGCATCAGCCGATCAGCTCCGTGGCAGTGACCGCGCGCAGGCGGCGGCGGGCGAGTTCGTCCAGCAGGGCGGGGAGGGCGGCGACCGTGTCCGGGTAACCGAAGTGCAGGCTCACGACGGACCCGTTGCGGATCTCGCCGAGGACGTTGCGGGTGACGGCGGGGGCGCCGGGCGAGGTGAAGTCGAGGGAGTCGACGTCGTAGGAGAGGACGTGCGGGTAACCGGCGCGCCGGGCCAGCCGCTCGACGAGCGGGGAGGCGCGGGCGGCGCGCGAGGGGCGGAACCAGGCGCCGATGGACCCGGTGAGCCTGCGCAGCCGCTCGGCGCACCCCGCGATCTCGGCCGCCGCCTCGGCCTCGGACATCGCGTTGACGTCGAGGTGGCGCTGGGTGTGGTTGCCGAGGTCGTGGCCGCCGTCCAGGACGCGGCGGGCGAGGTCGGGGTGTTCGTCGAGCCAGGTCCCGACGGCCAGCACGGTGACCCGGGCGCCGTGCCGTTCGGCCTCGTCGAGCAGGGCGCGGGCGACCGCGGGCTCGCCCTGGCCGTGAAAGGTGAGCGCGACGCGGGGCCGGTCGCGGGGGCCGTGCGCGATCTGGACGGGCTGCCGGGGGAAGGCGCGTGGCGAGGGCGCGGCGGGGGGCCGGCCCGCCACCCCGGAGGGCGGGGACGCGGAGGTCGCAGGGGCGGAGGCGGGCGGCCCGGAGTCGACGGCGCCGGAGGAGGCCCCGGGGGGCGAGCACGCGGCCGCAAACGCACCTGCGGCGACGAGCCCGGCGCCCGCCCGCAACGCGGAACGACGGTCGGATGTGGTCACCCACCCCATTTAAGGGGCGATATCCCCCAATTCGGGCCATTGACGCAGCGGGCCGCCCAGCGCCTTACCCGTTCCTTGCCTGCGCCCGCCGGCTTCCCGCCCGCCCGACCGCTCCCCGTCGGCGGCTCGCCGCGCCCGCGCCGGATCCGCGGCGGAGGCGCGCCCGTCCTCCGCGGCCGTCCTACCGGTCGGCGACCCGCATCTCGAACCAGGTCGTCTTTCCCCGGGGCAGCAGGTCGACGCCCCAGCGGTCGGACAGCTTGTCCACGAGGAACAGGCCCCGGCCGCTGACGTCCAGTTCCTGGACCGGCATCAGACACGGCAGGCCCCGGGAGGGGTCGCGGACCTCGACGCGGATCCAGCCGCGCCGTCGCCGCATCCGCAGGCCGAAGAAGCGGGCGCCGGTGTGCCGCACCGCGTTGCCGACGAGTTCGGAGACGAGCAGGACCGCGTCCTCCGTCATCCTGGCGGTCAGTCCCCACTGGCGCAGGACGACCACCTGGGCCAGTCGGCGGGCGGTGGCGGCGGACTCGGGACGGGACGGCAGCGAGACCTCGCCCTCCGTGGGGTTCCCGAACAACTCCAGCGCCTTGAGCGCCCGTTCGTCCTCGACCGCAGGCGACCAGCGCGCCGCGGTCGCACGGCTCTGTCCCCGCGGCTGTTCGATGCCCTCCAGCCCCGCCATGCCCCCATCATGGCCGCCCGCCGATCCCGCCGGGGCCGTTCCGCCGGAATACGCCCCCCGGCCGAGAGCCCTCCGGGCCAACCGATCGGCATATGCCAAAGGCAGAAAGGACACCGCCGGACCCGCGCCGACCTGCGAGGACGCCTCACCCGCGGACAAGCGTCGCCCTCCCTCGACAAGACAGTCTCAAGGCTCCCTTAAGGTGCCCATAAACCGCCCCATCGAGGGACACGGATGAGACGTCTCGTCAAGAGCAAGCGATTCCGGCCAGCCGTAAAGAGACGTCACTCACAGGAATTTGGCCTTGCCCGGGCCCTCCTCGACGAAGCTGCGCATCCCGATCTCACGGTCGGCGGTCGCGAAGAGACCCGCGAACCAGTTGCGTTCGACCGCCAGCCCCGTCTCGATGTCCGTCTCCAGACCGGTGTCGATCGACTCCTTGGCGGCGCGCAGCGCGATCGCCGGGCCCTGCGCCAGCCTGGCGGCCCAGGCGTGCGCCTCGGTGTACACGTCGGCGGCCGGGACGATCCGGTCCACCAGGCCGAGGGCCAGCGCCTCGTCGGCCTTCACCATGCGGCCGGTGAAGATCAGGTCCTTCGCCTTCGAGGGGCCGATCAGCCGGGCGAGCCGCTGGGTGCCGCCCGCGCCGGGGATCAGCCCGAGCTGGATCTCCGGCTGGCCCAGCTTCGCGTTGTCCCCGGCGATCCGGAAGTCCGCGCACAGCGCCAGCTCGCAGCCGCCGCCCAGCGCGTACCCGGTGACGGCCGCCACGACCGGCTTGGGAATGCGGGCCACGGCGGTGAAGGCGTCCTGCAGCGCGCGGGCGCGCAGGATCATCGCGGTGTGGTCCATCGCCTGCATCTCCTTGATGTCCGCGCCCGCCGCGAACACCTTCGCGCCGCCGTACAGGACGACCGCGCGGACGTCGTCACGACGGGCGGCCTCCTCGGCGAGCTCCTTGAGCCGGTCCTGGGTGGCCACGTCCAGCGCGTTCATGGGCGGGCGTTCGAGGCGGAGTGTGCCGACGCCTTCGGCGACTTCGAGATTCACGGTCATGCCAGCAGGTTAACCACCACTAACGCCGACGGGCCCGGTGCCGTGGGTCACAGCACCGGGCCCGTCGGGGAGAACGCCGCCTCGCGCGGCCCTTCTCCCGGCCTGCGTCCTACTTCTTCCACTCCGCCCAGGGGATGTTCCAGCCGTTGAGGCCGTTGGCCGGGTCGACGGTCGGGTCGGTGGAGTTCTTCACGACCACCACGTCGCCGACCATCGAGTGGTCGAAGAACCACGCGGCCGCGACGGAGCTGTCGTAGCCGCCGCGCACGTCGCGCAGGCCTATGCAGCCGTGGCTGGCGTTGTAGTTGCCGAAGGCGTCACCGCCCCAGTAGTTGCCGTGCACGAAGGTGCCGGAGCCGGTCAGGCGGATGGCGTGCGGGACGTCCTTGATGTCGTACTCGCCGTCGTAGCCGACCGTGTCGCCGTTCATCCTGGTCACGGTGAACTTCTCGCTCATGACCATCTGGCCGTTCCAGGTCGCGTAGCCGGGCTTGCCGGTGGTGACCGGGATGGTCTTGACGACCTTGCCCTCCTGCGTGACCTTCATCGTGTGCTTCTTGGCGTCCACCACGGACACCTGGTCGCGGCCGATGGTGAAGGAGACGGTCTTGGACTGCTTGCCGTAGACGCCCTTGCGGCCCTCGACGCCGTCCAGGTTCATCTCGACCGTCACCTTGGTGCCGGCCTTCCAGTACTTCTCGGGACGGAAGTCGAGGCGGTCGTTGCCGAACCAGTGGCCCTCGACCTCGACGGCCGGCACGGTCGTGACCTTGATGGCCTTCTCGACGTCGTCCGGCTTGGTGATGCCGCGCGTGAAGTCGACCGAGAACGGCATGCCGACGCCGACGGTCGAGCCGTCCTCGGGCGTGAAGTTGCCGATGAAGGTGTTCTGCGGGCTCAGCGTGGTGAAGGACGAGTCCTCGGCGGCCGTGCGGCCCGCGGAGTCCTTGGCGACCGCGTGCACCTGGTAGGCGGTGGACGCGGCCAGGTGGGTGGCGGGCGTCCAGCCCGCGCCGTCGGCCGAGATCGTGCCGTCGATCTTCTTGCCCTTGGCGTCCTTGACGGTCACCTCGGTCAGCTTGCCCTTGGCCGCGGTGACCTTCAGGGCGCCGCTGGTGTCGACGCCCTTGGCGCCGGTCTTCGGGGCGATGGTGACGACCGCCTCCGACTGCTTGCTCTCCGCGGCGGCCGTGGCGCCCTTGTCGCCGCCGGCCTTCCCGTCGGATCCGGCGCCGTCGCCGCCCCCGCCGCACGCCGTGACGGCGAGCAGCATCCCGCCGGCGATCAGCGCCAGCCGCCTGTGGCGGCCGCCTGGGCGCCCCCCAACCGACGCCCCCGGTATCGGTCGCACGTTCAAGTCGTTCTCCCCACTCCCCCGGGCCCTCCCCGGGCCGCACAGCGACGCGTCCCCCGCGTTCGCCGCATATTAACCACAAGGTCAGCGGCCTGGACGGGCCGAAAATGTCACCGTTCAGTCCCAACTTGGACCATGGGACGGCGGGGAAGGTTGCACCCGGAGGGCGGGGACTTTCCGCGGGTCAGTCCACGGAGGCCGCCGTCCACTCCTTCCAGGTCATGTTCCAGCCGCTGAGACCGTTGTCGGGGGCGACCTGCTTGTCCTTGCTGTGGACGACCTCGATGACATCCCCGATCAGGCTGCGGTCGAAGAACCAGCCCGCGGGCGTGTCCGAGGCGCCGCCCTTGACGTCACGGAGGCCGACGCAGCCGTGGCTGACGTTGGCGCGGCCGAAGACGTCGTCCGCCCAGTAGTTGCCGTGCAGGAAGGTGCCGGAACTGGTCAGGCGCATGGCGTGCGGCACGTCCGGGATGTCGTACTCGCCCTTGCCGTTCGCCTTCTTGAAGCCGACCGTGGCGCCGTTCATCCGGGTCAGCTCCAGCATCTCGCTCACCACCATCTTGCCGTTGTACGTGGTGTTCTTCGGCGCCCCGGCCGTGATCGGCACGGTGGCCAGCAGCTCGCCGTCGCGCCGCACCTGCATGGTGTGCCGTGCCGCGTCCACCAGGGACACCTGGCTGCGGCCGACGGTGAACGAGAACGACTTCTTCTGCAACCCGTAGACGCCGGACGCCCCTTCGACGTCGCGCAGGGCGAGCGCGACCGTGACCCGGGTGCCGGGCTTCCAGTACTCCTCGGGGCGGAAGTCGAGCCGGGCGCCGCCGAACCAGTGGGGCCGGACCTCCACCGGCGGCTGCGCCGTGACCCGCACGGCGCGCTCGACGGCCGCCCGGTCCTCGATCTCGCGGTTGAACTCCAGCGAGACGATCATGCCGGTGCCGACCGTGGAGCGGTCCTCGGGGGTGACGTAGCCGATGAACCGCTTCTCGGGGACGTACGTCGTGAACGTGGTGTGCCGGGCCGAACGGTCGCCGTCGCCGTCCAGGGCGACGACGTCCACGGTGTAGCGGGCCGCGAGGCCCAGCCGGTCGTCGTCCGGCCGCCAGCTCAGGCCGTCCGCGGCGATCCTGCCCTTCACCTCCGTCTCCTCGGCGTCCTGCGACCGGACGACCCTCACCGACTCGAGCCGCCCGTCGGGCACCCGCACCCGCAGGCCCGCCCCGGGCCGCACGCCCTTGGCGCCGTCCTGCGGGGTGACGCGGATGACGTCCTCGGGGGCCGGCGGTTTGCCGAGCATCCGGTCGAGTCCGCTCCGGCTGTCGCCGCCGGTGCAGCCGGCGGCCCCGGCCAGTAGTCCTGCCCATGTCAGTACGGCGGCCAGTGCGACCCCCGCGCGCCGTGCGCGCCCATGTACGTGCCTCACGACGTGCCCAACGACCGGGCAGGCCCCGGGGAAACGTGAGTGCGAGGGCCGCTCTGGGCAGGAATGGGGGGAGGACGACACGACGGGGAGCCGCGGCCGGGACACCGCGCGCTCTTTTCCCACGCCGTCCCACGAGCCGCGGGAGGCTGAACGGTGTCCAGCGCAGCCGAGCAGGAGGCGGTGGCGGCCCAGCGCGCCACGCCGGCCATCGTCGTGAACGGTGCGCCGCGCAAGGTGCCGGGCCCACCCGTGTGGCCGGGTGCGTCGACGCCCCTGGGCGCCCGGTTCAGGGTCGGCCCCGACGGGGTCGCGGGCACGAACTTCGCCCTGTGGGCGGGCGGGGCGGAGGCGGTCGACCTGTGCCTGTTCGACGAGGCCGGTCGGGAGACCCGCGCCCGCCTCACCGAACTCACCCACGAGATCTGGCACGGCTTCGTGCCCGGGATCATGCCGGGCCAGCGGTACGGCTACCGGGTGCACGGCCGCTGGGACCCGTGGACCGGCGGCCGCTGGAACCCGGCGAAGCTGCTCCTGGACCCCTACGCCCGGGCGGTGGACGGCGAGTTCGCGCTGCCCGCGGAGGTCTACGGGCACGTCCGCGACTGGCCCCAGCAGCAGGTCGCCGACACCGTGCGCGACGAACGCGACTCCGCGCCCCACGTCCCCAAGGGCGTCGTCGTGCACGACGACGACGACTGGGCCGACGACCGCCGCCCGAAGACCCCCTGGGCGGACTCGGTGATCTACGAGCTCCACGTGCGCGGCTTCACCCGGCTGCACCCGGAGATCCCCGAGGAACTGCGCGGCACCTACGCCGGGCTGGCCCACCCGGCGGCCGTGGACCACCTGGTGAGGCTGGGCGTGACGGCAGTGGAGCTGCTGCCCGTCCACCAGTTCGCGCACGAGGACCATCTGCTGCGCCGCGGCCTGAAGAACTACTGGGGCTACAACTCGATCGGCTACTTCGCCCCGCACGCCGCCTACTCGGCCGCCGGGACGACGGGGCAGCAGGTCGGCGAGTTCAAGCGGATGGTGCGCGCGCTGCACGCGGCCGGGATCGAGGTGATCCTCGACGTCGTCTACAACCACACGGCCGAGGCCGGCGAGCTCGGCCCTACCCTGTCGCTGAAGGGCATCGACAACCGCGGGTACTACCGCCTGCAGTCCGACGCCCGGCGCTACGCCGACTACACCGGCTGCGGGAACACCCTGCACGTGGTCCAACCGCACGTGCTGCGGCTCATCACCGACTCCCTGCGCTACTGGGTGACGGAGATGGGCGTCGACGGCTTCCGCTTCGACCTGGCCGCGGCGCTGGCCCGCTCCATGCACGACGTCGACATGCTGTCCCCGTTCCTGGCGGTGATCGCGCAGGATCCGGTGCTGCGCCGGGTGAAGCTCATCGCGGAGCCGTGGGACGTGGGCTCGGGCGGCTACCAGGTGGGCGCCTTCCCGCCGCTGTGGACGGAGTGGAACGACCGATACCGCGACACCGTGCGCGACTTCTGGCGGCACGCGCTGCCCGACGTGCGGGAGATGGGCTACCGGCTGTCGGGGTCGAGCGACCTGTACGCCTGGGGCGGCCGGCGGCCGTACGCGTCGGTCAACTTCGTGACCGCGCACGACGGCTTCACCCTGCGCGACCTGGTGTCCTACGAGCGCAAGCACAACGAGGCCAACGGCGAGGGCAACCGGGACGGCACGAACGACAACCGCTCCTGGAACGGCGGCGCCGAGGGCCCGACGGCCGACGAGCGCGTGACGGCGCTGCGGCGGCGGCAGTTGCGCAACCTGCTCACGACGCTGCTGCTGTCGACGGGCGTGCCGATGCTGGTCGCGGGCGACGAGTTCGGGCGCACCCAGCGGGGCAACAACAACGCCTACTGCCAGGACAACGAGATCAGCTGGGTGGACTGGGGGCTGCTGGAGGACCCGGGCTGGCGGGCCCTGTTCGATCTCACCTCCCGGCTGATCGCGCTGCGCCACCGTCACCCGGTGCTGCGCCGCCGCGCCTTCTTCTCCGGCCGGGCGCACTCGGCGGACGGGCTGCGGGACCTGGCGTGGTTCACGCAGCGGGGCTCGGAGATGACGGAGGGGGACTGGTACGCGCCCGCGGCGACCCTGGGGATGTACCTGTCGGGGCGGGACATCCCCGGCCGGGACGAGCGGGGCGCCCAGATCGCCGACGACAGCTTCCTCGCCGTCCTGCACGCCGGGCACCGGCCGGTGGACTTCGTGCTGCCGGGGCCGCCCTGGGCGGAGCGGTACGAGGTGGTCGTCGACACCTCCCGCGAGGAACAGGAGGAGGCGCCGGGGGTGACGCTGCCCGCGGGGGCGGCGGTGACGGTGCCGGGGCGGGCGGTGCTGCTGCTGCGGGTGGCGGGCTGAGGCGCGCCGACCGGCACGGGACCCGGGGCGGCCACCGCCGCGGTCACCCCCGCGCCCGCCCCAGGATCCCCCGCCCGTACGCCGCCGCGACCGCCGCCGCGCGGTCGTTGACGCCCAACTTGGCCTACAGGTGGGTGAGATGGGTCTTCACGGTCGCCTCGCTGATGAAGAGTCCGCGGGCGATCTCACGGTTGGACGTGCCACGGGCCACCAGGGCGAGGACCTCGCGCTCACGCGCGCAGAGCGGCTCGGCCGCGGGCGTCCGGGGGGTGCGGACCGCGCTGACCAGCCGGGTGGCCACGGCGGGGACAGCACGGTACGGCCCTCCGCCGCCGCGCGGACCGCCGTGAACAGCTCGTCGCGAGGGGCGTCCTTGAGGAGATGGCCCGTCGCGCCCGCCTCGATCGCGGGGAGCGTGTCGAAGTCGGTGTCGGTGTCGTACGGGGTCAGGACGAGGATCTTCGCCCGCGCCCGGCGGCGGGTCAGCTCGCGGATGGCGTCCACCCGCGAGCGGGGCGGCGTTCTCGTCGAGGGCCAGCTGCAACGCCGTGTTGGTTCGCTCGAGTTCGGCGATGGTCGCGGTGCGCTCGCGGTTGCGCTGCGCGTCCTGGCCCATGATGTGGGCCACCACCAGCTGCCGACCGGAGTCGGCGGTCAGGAGCCCGGCGAAGAGGATCCACTGGACCGTGCCGTGGAACGGCAGCCCGTCGGCCTGCGCACCGGCCACGGCGACCGCGCTCCCCAACAGCCCGAGCCCCTGGCGCCTGACGGGGAGCAGCTCGTCGGCGTCCAGGAAGCCGGTGGCGGCGTAGAACGCGAAGAACGGGTCGATCCAGGTGAGGGCGAACGCGAGGGCCCAGCGGACGACGTAGGAGACCGTCCCGGTCCGCGACGGGGTCCGGCCGCGATCGGGACGCCCGGACCGGATGCGCTGCCAGCCCACCTGGAGGGCGATCGCGGCGCCGATCAGGTCCCAGGCGGTGTACCACTGGATGGAACGGTCGATCTCGGAGGCGAGCGCGAGGACGACGCCGACGCCGAGCAGTCGACGGTGACTTCGATGAGGGACATGGCACCAGCGTCGCGGCCGGGCGGCGCCCGCACATCGGCCGGCCCGCTCGAACGGGCATCAGCCGATCGGTGGATGCGCCGGTACGACCCGTCGAACGCGCAGGTCGTAGGACCTGCGACCGAGCCCGGTCGGGCCGAAACTCGGTGGGCGATGTCAGTGCCGGTCCGTAGGCTCGCGGTGATGGCCGAGACACGTGCAACCACCGCCCCCGACCGCTCCGCCGTACGGTCCCTGCTGCGTCTGTGGCCGTATGTCCGACCCGTGAGGGTGCGGCTGTTCACGGCCGCCTTCGTCGCCGTGCTGGCCTCCTGCACGGGGCTGGTGATCCCGCTGGTGCTGAAGTGGATGGTGGACGGCCCGGTGGCGGACCGGGACACCTCCGGGGTCTGGCTGGGCGCGCTGTTCCTGCTGCTGCTCGGCCTCGCGGAGGCGCTGCTGTTCGGGATGCGGCGCTGGCTGGTGGCGCGTCCGCTGGCGCACGTCGAGGCGGAGATGCGGGCGGAGCTGTACGGGCGGCTGCAACGGCTGCCGGTGGCGTTCCACGACCGGTGGGCGTCGGGCCAGCTGCTCTCGCGGGCGACGGCCGATCTCGGCCTGGTCCGGATGTTCCTCGCCTTCCCGCTGACGTTCCTGCTGGTCAACTCCGTGACGATCGTCTTCGGCATCGTCATCATGCTGCTGCAGGACTGGAGGCTCGGCCTGGTCATCCTCGGTCCGGCCGTCCCCGTCATCGTGATGTGCGTGTACTTCGAGAACCGGTACGCGGTCGTGGCGCGCCGCGCGCAGGACCAGGTCGGGGACCTGACGACGGTGGTCGAGGAAAGCGTCCTCGGCATCCGGATCATCAAGGGCTTCGGCCGGCACCGCACGCAGGCGCGGGCGTTCCGGGAGCTGTCCTCGACGCTGCGCGGCACGGAGCTGAGCAAGGCCCGACTGCTGGCCACGATCTGGGCCGTCATCGTGACGCTGCCCGAACTGGCCATCGGGGCCGCGCTGGTGCTGGGGGCGGTGCAGGTCGCGGACGGGGACCTGTCCGCGGGCACCCTGGTCGCCTTCCTGTCCACCGCGCTCGCGCTGCGCTGGCCGGTCGACTCGATCGGCTTCCTGCTGGCGATGAGCCAGGAGGCGGCGACGGCGACCCAGCGGTACTTCGAGGTGATGGACGAGGAGCCGGAACGGGACGCGGTCGTGCGGGCCGACCCGACGCCCGACGCGGGGCTGCGCTTCGACGGCGTCGTCTTCCGATACCCGGACGCCGACCCGGGCTCCCGGCCCGTCCTCGACGGCGTCGACCTGCACGTCCGTCCCGGTGAGTCGATGGCCCTGGTCGGGGCGACCGGCAGCGGCAAGACCACCCTCACGGCCCTCGTGCCCCGGCTGCACGAGGCGACGGCCGGGCGCATCACCCTCGACGGCGAGGACGTCGCCGCGCTGCCCCGCGAGGAACTGCGCGCGCGGGTCGCCGTCGCGTTCGAGGAGCCCACCCTGTTCTCCGCGAGCGTCGGGGAGAACGTCCTGATGGGCGCCGACGACCGGGCGGGGGCCGCCGAGCTGGAGCGGGCGCTGGCGGTGGCGCAGGCCGAGTTCGTGCACGCGCTGCCGCAGGGCGTCGACACCCAGGTCGGCGAACAGGGGCTCAGTCTCTCCGGCGGGCAGCGGCAACGGCTCGCGCTGGCCAGAGCCGTGGTCGGGCGGCCCCCGTTCCTCGTCCTCGACGACCCGCTCTCCGCGCTGGACGTGCACACCGAGGCCGCGGTGGAGGCCGCGCTGCGGCAGGTCCTCGCCGGCACCACGGCGCTGATCGTCGCCCACCGGCCGTCCACCGTCCTCCTCGCCGACCGGGTGGCCCTGCTGTCGGGCGGCCGGATCGCCGCCGTGGGCACCCACCACGAACTGCTGCGCGACAACCCCGAGTACGCCCACCTCATGTCAGGAACCGGCCGCCAGGAGGACGACCGATGACCACCCCCGCCACCTCCTCCCCCACGACCGACGGCGGACCGGGACAACCGCGTCCGAAGGCCGTGGAGGATCCCTTCGACAAGGACGTCCTGCCCACCCCGCCCGGCGCGACCGGCCTGCTGCTGCGCTCCTTGCTGGCCCCGCTGCGGGGGCGCGTCGCCCTCACCACGCTCCTGCTGCTGCTCCAGCAGGCGGCCGTGCAGGCGGGCCCGCTCCTGGTGGCGTACGCCATCGACCGGGCCGTGCCCGCGTGGCGGTCGGACGACCACGGGCCGCTGGTCGCGGTGGGCGTCGGCTACCTGCTGTGCGCCCTGGCCTCCGGCGCACTGCAGTACGCCTTCCTGATCGCCTCCGCACGCATCAGCCAGGACGTGCTGCTCGACCTGCGCGGCCGGATCTTCCGGCACGCACAGGCGCTGAGTCTGGACTTCCACGAGCGCTACACCTCGGGCCGGCTCATCTCCCGCTCCACCAGCGACGTGGAGGCCCTGCGCGAGCTGCTCAACGAGGGGCTGCAGGAACTCGTCTCGGTGGTGCTGTCCTTCCTGTTCATCTCCGCGATGCTGCTCTGGCTGGACCTGGGCCTGGGCGCCGTCGCGGTCGCGTCGTTCGTGCCGCTGTACCTTCTGGTCCGGGTCTACCAGCGGCGCGCGGGCCGGGTGTTCACGGCCCGGTCCACCGCGATCGCGGCCGTGATCGTGAAGTTCGTGGAGACCATGAACGGGATCCGGCCGGTGCGCGCCTTCCGCCGCGAGGCGGTCAACGAGGCCGGGTTCCGGGTCCTGAACCGCCGGCACGAGCGCAGGAACGGCGACGCCCTGCTGGAGATGGCCCGCTACGTCGTCGGGTCGCGGCTGGTCGCCAACGCGGCGGTCGCGCTGATCGTGCTGTGGAGCGCCACCCGCGTCGCGGACGGCTCGCTGGAACTGGGCGTGCTGGCGGCGGCGGTGCTGTACCTGCGGCGGCTGTACGACCCGATCGACCGGCTCGGCATGTTCCTGAACTCCTACCAGTCGGCCGCCGCCTCGCTGGAGAAGATCGCGGGCCTGCTCGCGCAGACGCCCTCCGTGCCGGAGCCGTCGACGCCGAGGGAACTGCCCGCGCTCCAGGGCGGTCTGCCCGGCCGGGAGGTCGTCTTCGACGGGGTCTCCTTCGGCTACCGCACGGGCGGCGAAATCCTGCCCCGCTTCGACCTGGTCCTGCCCGCCGGGCAGACGGTCGCCGTGGTGGGCTCCACCGGCGCCGGCAAGTCCACGCTGGCCAAGCTGCTCGCCCGCTTCTACGACCCCTCCCGGGGCCGGGTGCTGCTTGACGGGGTCGACCTGCGCGAGCTGCCCGTGCCCGAGCTGCGGCGCGGGGTGGTGATGGTGACGCAGGAGGCGTTCCTGTTCTCCGGGACGGTCGCCGAGAACATCGCCATCGGCCGGCCGGACGCGTCCCGGGAGGACGTCGAGCGGGCGGCGAAGGCGATCGGCGCGCACGAGTTCGTCAGCGCGCTGCCGGACGGCTACGACACGGACGTCCGCAAACGCGGCGGCCGCATCTCCGCGGGGCAGCGCCAACTCGTGGCGTTCGCGCGGGCGTTGCTCGCCGACCCGGCGGTGCTGATCCTCGACGAGGCGACCAGCTCGCTCGACGTGCCGGGCGAACGGGCCGTGCAGGCGGCGATGGCGACGGTGCTGAAGGGCCGCACGGCGGTGGTGATCGCGCACCGGCTGTCGACGGTGGAGATCGCCGACCGGGTGCTCGTCATGGAGCACGGCCGGATCGTCGAGGACGGCACTCCGGCCGAACTCGTCGCCGGCGCGGGCCGCTTCGCGGACCTGCACCGCGCCTGGCAGGACAGCCTGGCCTGATCCGGCGGCCCTCTGGGATCCGCGACTGCGCCTGCACTGGCACTTCCGCGGCTGGTTCGTGCGCACCGAGCGGCCGGTGTTCGACCCCGCCACGCTGGCACGACTGCTACTCGGCGCCGACCCCGGCGCCGCCTCGCGCACACCCGCTGGGCATTCGTCCTTCCACTACCGGCTCCATCCCGATCTGCACGAACTCCTGCATGCGCAGGCGGCCACGAATCTAGGCCGTGCATCGGAAACGCTGTTCGGTGCTCCGACCAGGCGGGCGAGCTCGGCGGGCTCTGGTCCGTTCGCACCTTCGGCACCACCGCACCCCGTCCAGCAGCAGCCACCCGCCCCAGGCCGACGCACCCCACGACAGGGAGTCCTGGCCCCACTGAGCCTTCAACAGCTCTACCAGGAACAGCAGTTACGGCAACATCAAAGCGCCGAGCTGGCAGGTTGCAGCATCAGCACCGTCCGGCACGCACTCGACGAAGCAGGCATCCCACTCCGCCAACGCCGCCCAGCCGGCCGTCTTGAGAAGATCGTCTCTCGCGCCTGGCTGCAGAGGGAGTACCACGACAAGGGGCGCTCTCCACCCGACATCGCCCGCGCACTGGGCGTTCGCAAAGACGACGTGATGCGACTCGTGAGCAAGTGGGGCATCCCTCGACACCCCACGAGTCAGTTCACCAACCCGTTTGCGTCACTCGATATCGATCTGTGCCCCGCGATGCACGCCGTCAGCCGTACGAAGTACGAAGAACTCCCTCCAGCGCCTACAGCACCTCACGGTGATCTCCAGACACCGCACTCTTCAGGACGCCGCTGCCGAACTCGGAGTGACCTGGGGCACTCTCCATTACCAACTGAAGCGGATCGAGGAGACCGTGGGCTTCACCATCATCGGCACCGGACGGTCCCGGCCCCTCACCATCACGGAAGACGGACCATCGCTTCCTTGACGAAGCCAATCGTCTCCTCGCCCTCCTCGGCGACTCAAGATCGGAAAAGACAACAGCTTCTCACGATCGTGGAGGAGGCTCTGTCTCTGCGTCGGGGCGTCGTGACGAGTCGCGTCGGCGCGCCACCAGAGTGGTACCGGTGACCACCAGGCCGATCGCCACGACCTTCGCAGCCTGGTAGATCAGCGAAGGGCTGGAACTTGCCCGGCCCAGGAACGCCCACAGGAGCAGACCGAGTCCAGAGAGCATCAAGAGGAAGCCGCCGATCGGGCCCAGGCCCCCCCAGCTCCAGGGAGACGCCGCTAACTCGTGCTCCGTGCCAGGTTTTTCACGTTCATCAGCTGTCATGGCTCGCACATTAACGTAAGTCCGGTCCGCGGTCGTGTGGCTCCGGGCCAGGCCAAGTAAGCGACGCACCCAGGCCGCGCAGCCTGTGCACGAGGGACCTCGGCGGCCCGTCGTGCCCGTGTCGTGGTGAGCCAGGGCAGCTGTGCCGTCGGGCAGTGGGGGGGGGCGTAGCTGATCTTAGGTAGACGTAATCGCACCCCACGCGAGGCCAGATCGAACTCTCGGAAGAACCGCGACGCAGCTGTCATGGGGTGAACGGCCGCGCATACGTCGTGCGTGATGTCAGCGTCGAACAGTGACGTGGTCCGCAGGCCACCACCGATCTCGCGGTGACCTTCGAAAAGTTGCACACGCAATCCAGCGCGAGCCATGACGACGGCAGCCGCCAGCCCGTTCGGACCCGTCCCCACGATCGTGACGTCCGCCTTCATCACCGACTGCTTCCTTCCGTCGGCAAGCGCCGCCTCCAGGGTCGACCGACGCACGCCTACCAGACGGCTCACCCAATACGCAACAAAGCAAACACAAAACGCCACCGCTCAGCAAGGTGCGGTGTCGGACGTGTTCGTTCCTTTCGCCTCGGTCATCCCGGAAGCGACCGGTTAGTGTGGCACTTTTCAGTCACAGGGGTCTCATAAAAATCACTTGTCCCGTCACCATGGGCACGCTAAGTTAACCGTCAGGAGCGAACGCGACCAAAGGTCCTGACTTTCTAGATGTTGGGATTTGTTTACTCCGAACGGCTGCTATGCAGCTGACTCCAGCCCTGAACGCGGGGGACATCCCCGGTGATCAGTGGCGCTCTCATCCGGAGGCGCCGACGGGATCCGGGAACCGTGGGGGCTGTGGGCAATGACCGACAAAACGAAATGGGGAACAATGCAGAAGCGAACTGTCGGTGCCGTCATCGGTGCCGCTGTCGCGGGTACATGCCTTGCACTGACCATGCAGGGCTCGGCCCAGGCCACGCCTGTGGCGCCGGTGAACGAGAAGGTGGCCGTCAGCAAGGGCGAGGCCGCTGCGCCCAAGGCTGTCGCGAGCGCGGTCGGCCGGGCGGCCGCCCGGGCAGCCGTGCACGCCAGGGCCGCCTGCCCTTCCGTGGGCCACGCCGTAGGAGCACTGACGGACAACCTGAGTCTCGGCGGGGTGTTCAGCGCGCCGGCCAAGATCTCCGGCAGCGTCTCCAGCGCGACCGCGTTCGATAGGTGACGGCGACTCGTCGCGTCCAGAGGGCGGTACTGCTTGCCGGTGCCGCCCTCCTGGGTGCCCACTTCTCCATTGCGGCCTTCTCTCAGACGCCGCTGAGTCCTGCCAAGGTGCAATTGGCGCCACTCCTGAACGCCTATCTCCAACCGTACTTCTCGCAGAACTGGATGCTCTTCGCCCCGGATCCGGTGATGGTCGACCAGGGGATCATCGCGCGGGGCCGCTGCAGCGACGGTGAGGTCACGAAGTACTACGACGTGACAGGCCCGACTATCCGGAGGGTCCAGAACGACAGGTTCTTTCCCTCGCGAATGTCCCGGGTGGTCAGCAACGGCATCCAGCAGTACAACTCGACCGACGACCTCCTGAGGCGCCTCCGCGAGCAGAAAGAAAAGGGGAAGGCGAAGAAGCCGGGAAAGAATCCCATTCCGCTGCTGCCGTACGAGAAGCGTACGCGCAATCAAGCGGTGAACTACCTCTCAAGGTATGCACTGACCCAGATGACTCAGGCGTGCACGGACGGACGTAGCCTCCAAGCAGTGCAGGTCCGGATGTACGTCCGGTCTCTCCCGCCTTGGTCACAGAGGGACAACCCCCACGCACACGACAAGGTCGACGCCTACGACTTTCCATGGAAGAAAGCTGCTGATCTGCAGTGAAACTACTAGACAAAATCGACACCTGGGCCAGCCGTCCTGTCGCGGTCCTGGGTGTGTCGGGAACCCGTGCGTTACTGGGGTTCGTCGGCCTCATGTTCTATGTCAGCCAGTACGGGGACCGGCGCTACCTCTTCGGCCCCGGAAACGACACACTGCTGCCGTACCACCTCTTCCTTGACGAGTTGAAGGAATCGGGGAGTTTCAGTGTCTACGCGTGGAGCAACTCGCCTGTCGTCTTCGAAGTGCTGTTCCACCTCGGACTGATCGCTGCTTTGGCTGTCACGCTGGGTATCGGGGGCCGTCCCGTCCTGGCGGTGCACGCCATATTTCTGTGGTCGCTCTACCAGCGGCAGTCGGCGCTGATGGACGGCGGCGACAACCTCATGCAGCTCGTCGTCCCGATGCTGCTTCTCACACGCTGCTATGATCATTTCTCCTTGCGCTCTCCTTTGGGGCAACGGGTGATACAGCGCATACCCAAGGCCCTTCGAGCTGCCGGTACCCCACTGCACAACCTGGGTGTCACCGCGATCGCGGTGCAGATGTGCCTGGTCTACATGGTCAGCGGGCTTTACAAGGTGCAGGGGCAGGCGTGGCAGGACGGAACCGCGCTCTTCTACATCATGCGGGTACCAGAATTCGAACTCCCCGGAATTTCGCAGTTCGCGTACAACAACGACCTGTTGGTGTACCTCGGCACCTATGCGACTGTCATCTTTCTCGTCTATTTCCCCATGGGTGTCCTGGTACGGCCCCTGCGCCCATGGGCGGCTGCCGCATCCATCGGTTTCCACGTCTCCATCGGCTTGTTCATGGGGCTCACCGGATTCGCATTGACGATGATCGCGTGTGACCTCGTCTTCCTGTCGCCGGAACTGTCCCGCGCACTGCAGGCAGCGCGAAGGCTGAGCGCACGTCGCAAGGAGAAAGCAGCGGCGGACGGGACTGGAAGCAGTGCGGCACACAACCGCGAACCGGTAGCGGCCGCTTCCGCCGACTGAAAGGCTCCCCGTGCGACGCCCTCCCACCTGCGTCATCGGCAGTCACCTCGATGCTCCTCGTGTGACCGGCGGGCATGATCCCGACGCGTACGTGGAGCTGGGCTCGTTCACCAAGGTCCTGACCGGAACCGTGCTTGCCGTGCTTGCCGAGAAGCGCGTTGTTTCCCTCGACGACCCGGTCGAACGGTGGCTGAGCGCGCCGGCAGGTACCGGCGTCACCCTTCGACACCTCGCCGACCACACCTCCGGCCTTCCGCGGCTGCCTCCTGACACGGGCCTGTTCAACCCGTACAGGGACTTCACCCAGACTCAGCTCGAACAGTTCGTGGGTCGTCTCGACAGTTTGGTCACCGCAAGCCCGGGTGAGCGCGAGGAGTATTCCAACTTCGGGTACACCGTGCTCGGCGCTGCACTCATGTCGGCTGCCGGCCAGGACTACGAGGAACTGGTCGGCGATCACGTGCTCGCGCCTCTCGGCTTGCCCGCAGGGGCGGTGACCGCCAGACCACCCGCGGACCAGCGTCTGCTGGCGTCGAGCTGGTTCGGCCGCCCCGTGAAGCCATGGGACTTGACCGGAGCCGTCCTGCCCGCGGGTGGCATGTGGGCCAGCACGCGTACAACCGCTGGCCTGCTCACCGGACTGCTCGTCGACAAGACCCTCGGTGAGCCGGCGCTCACCTGGCGCCGGGTCGGAGATCTGCCGCTGACCTACCACAACGGTGCCACCCGAAAATCGAGGGTCTTCGCTGGAGCGTTGCCCGACGGCCGCTGGGTGGTCGTTCATCGCCTCTCCGGATCCATCAAGGACACGGATGCAGCGGGAATCGACGAACTTCGCGCATCGGCCAAGGAAAGCGGATGAAGCAGCGGCTTCCACAATGCTGTAATCGAACGGCTGCGGTGCGCGGGGCAGTCTGCGTGAGCGGATGGCGCGGCACAAGGCATCCCAGGCGGGACGCGGCAACGTGCCGCGCGGCGCTGATCTGCGGAAACAGCACCGCGCGGCACAAGTCGGCACCACCCACCCCGATCGCGGTAGCCCTCGTAATGTGCAGGTCTCGGGTTCGAATCCCGAAGGCGGCTCCACTCGGGACCAGGTCAGATGCCCGCTGACCTGGTCCTTTTGTGTTGAACTACTGATGTTTGGTCAGATTGCGGGGCTCACCATGCACCGACGCGGCCAGTGCTCGCGACACCCGGATCCTGGCCTTTCCGCAGGGCCCAGTGCTAACGATCAAAGGGAACCTACACGGCCCGGCCCGGCGGCCCGGCCCGGCGGCCCGGCCCGACCCTCGGGGGAACTGAGTGATCGACGCGTACGAGGATCCCGGCACGCCGGACACCCGCGGCGGCTGGGCGTATCTCGCCTGGCTGGTGCGCTGCCAGCCGGGGCGGTCGGCGGCCGGGGCCGTGCTGTCCGGCGTCTGGATGGTGCTGCTGGCCGTGGCGCCGTACCTGCTGTCGCGAGCGGTGGACGACGGGCTGGAGCCCGGCGACACGGCCGCGCTGGCCGGCTGGACGACGGCCCTGTTCGCCGTGGGCGCGCTGAACGCCTGGGTGAGCATCATGCGGCACCGCACGATGACCCGGGTGCGCATGGACGCCTACTTCCGCACCACCAAGGTCGTCGTCGGACACGCGGCCCGCCTCGGCGCCGCGCTCTCGCGCGGGGTGGGCAGCGGCGAGGTCGTCACCATCGGCGTCGGCGACGTGCACACCATCGCGCAGTCGCTGACGGTGATCGGCCCCGGCGTGGGGTCGGTCGTCGTGTACGTGTTCGTGGCCGGTCTGCTGCTGTCGGTGTCGCCGCTGCTGGCGTCGGTCGTGCTGCTGGGGATGCCGGTGGTCGCCGTGCTGGTGGGGCCGCTGATGGCGCGGCTGCAGGGCACGGAGTCCGAGTACCGGGAACGGCAGGGCGTGCTCACCGCGCGGATCGGCGACCTGGCGGGCGGGCTGCGGGTCCTCAACGGCCTCGGCGGCAAGGGGCTGTTCGCGGACGCCTTCGACCGCGACTCGCAGCGGCTGCGGGCGCAGGGCTACCGGGTCGGCGCGGTCACCAGCTGGATGCAGGCGCTCGGGGTGGGCCTGCCGACCCTGTTCGTCGCCGTGGTGACCTGGCTGGCGGCCCGGCTCGCCGCCCAGGGCGAGCTGACGGTGGGCGAGCTGGTCGCGGTGTACGGCTATGTCGCGGTCCTGATCGGTCCGGTGGCGTTCCTGGTCGACATGGGCTACCAGCTCAGCCGGGGCGTGGTGGCGGCCCGGCGCGTCGTACGGCTGCTGCGCGTGGGGCCCGAAGCGGACACCGGCACCGCCCTGCCGCCCGCCGAACCGGCGGTGCTGCACGATCCCGCCTCGGGCGTGCGGGTGGCCCCGGGCCGGCTGACCGCCCTGGTCGGCGCGCGGCACGCGGAGGTGACCGCCCTGGTGGACCGGCTCGGCCGGTACGGCCCGACGGACGTCACCTGGGGCGGGGTGCGGCTGGACGCCCTGCCGTCGGACCGGGTCAGAGCCGCGATCCTGGTCGCCGACAACGAGGCCGACCTGTTCGCGGGGACCCTGCGCGAGGCGGTGGCCGGACGGCGTGATCCGCGCGCGGCGGACATCGCGCGGGCTGTGCGGGCGGCCGCGGCCGACGACATCGTGCAGGGCCTGCCGGAGGGGCTGGACTCGCCGGTGACCGCACAGGGACGCAGCCTCTCCGGCGGGCAGCGGCAGCGGATCCGCCTGGTGCGGGCGCTGCTCGCCGATCCCGAGGTGCTGCTGGCCGTGGAGCCGACGTCCGCGCTGGACGCGCACACGGAGGCGGTCGTGGCCCGGCGGCTGCGGGCGGCGCGCGCCGGGCGGACCACGGTCGTGACGACCACCTCCCCGCTGCTCCTGGACCACGCGGAGAGCGTGCACTATCTGGTCGACGGCAAGGTGGCGGCGACCGGCCGCCACCGTGACCTGCTGCGACAGGAGCCCGGCTACCGGGCGCTGGTGGCGCGTGACGCCGAGGACGCCGAGGAAGAGGCGGGCGACGTGCCGGGGGCCGCGAGGGCCGAGCCGGACGACATCGACGAGGAGGCCCTGCGATGACCGCGCCGACCAGGCCGACCGAGCCGACCGAGCCGCCCACGGACGGCGCGCCGACCCGGACCGCGGAGGGCGACGGGGGCCCGGGGCGGCTGCCGGTCGCCGGACGGGCCGAGGTGCGGCGGGCGGCGGTCCGGCTGGTACGGGCCGACGGACGGGCCTTCACCGCCGCGCTGGCCCTGAACGTCCTCGCCACCGGAGCCGGTCTCGTCGGCCCGTGGCTGCTGGGCCGGATCATCGACGAGGTGCGGGCCGGACACGGCGCCGGCGTCGTGGACCGGCTGTCGGCGGCCATCGTGGTGTGCGCGCTGGCGCAGTTGCTGCTGGCGCGCTGGGCCCGGTACGCGGGACACCGCTTCGGGGAGCGGACGCTCGCGCGGGTCCGGGAGGAGTTCGTCGCGCGGGCGTTGGCGCTGCCCGCGTCGGCGGTCGAGCGGGCCGGCGCCGGCGACCTGACCACGCGCGGCACCGCCGACGTGGCGGCCGTGGGCACGACTCTGCGGGACGCCGGGCCCGAGCTGCTGGTCTGCACCGTTCAGGCGCTGTTCACGCTCGGCGCGGTCTTCGTGATCGACCCGCTGCTCGGCGCCGTCGGCGTGCTCGCCCTGACCCCGATCTGGTTCGCCCTGCGCTGGTATCTGCGCCGGGCCCGCGCCGGCTATCTCGCCCAGGGCGCGGCCGACTCCGAGGTCGCCGAGATCGTCGCGGCGACGGCGGCCGGGGCCCGCACGGTCGAGGCGTTCCGGCTCCAGGAGCGGCGCACGGCGGCGAGCCGGGACGCGCTGGAGATCTCGCGCCGCGCCCGCTTCCACACCCTGTACCTGCGCACGGTGTTCTTCCCGGCGGTGGAGGTGTCGTACTCGCTGCCGGTGGCGGGTGTGCTGCTGCTGGGCGGGGCGCTGCACGCGCGCGGCGCGATGAGCCTGGGCGCGGTGGTGACGGCCGCGCTGTACCTGCGGCAGTTCACCGAGCCGCTGGACCAGATCCTGGTGCGGGTCGAGCAACTGCAGAGCAGCGGAGCCTCGTTCGCCCGGGTGGAGGGCCTGGCGCGGGCGCCGCGCGCCGTGAGCGACGGCGAGGCGCCGACTCCGGCGGACGACCGGATCGACGTGAGCGGCGTGCGGTACGCCTACGAACGCGGCGGCGAGGTGCTGCGCGGGGTCGATCTGACGGTGCGGCCCGGGGAGCGGCTGGCGGTCGTCGGTCCGTCGGGCGCGGGCAAGACCACCCTGAGCAGGCTGCTCGCGGGGGTGGACGCGCCGAGCGCGGGCACGGTGACGGTGGGCGGGGCGCCGGTCGCGGACCTGGCGCCGGAGACGCTGCGCCGGCAGGTCGTCCTGGTCACCCAGGAGCACCATGTCTTCCTCGGCACGGTCCGCGACAACCTGCTGATCGCCGAACCGGCCGCGACGGACGAGCAGTTGTGGGCGGCACTGGGCACGGTCGGCGCCGCCGGCTGGGTCCGGGAGCTGCCCGGCGGCCTGGACGCCGGGCTGGGCGGCGCCGGGTGCCCCACCGACGGCTCGCAGGCCCAGCAACTGGCCCTGGCCCGGGTGGTGCTGGCCGATCCGCACACGCTGATCCTGGACGAGGCGACGGCCCTGTTGGACCCGGCCACCGCCCGGCACACCGAGCGCGCGCTGGCCGCCGTGCTCAGGGGCCGGACCGTCATCGCGATCGCCCACCGGCTGCACACCGCTCACGACGCGGACCGGGTGGCGGTCATGGAGGACGGCAGGCTCACCGAACTCGGCACGCACGAGGCGCTGGTGGCGGGCGACGGCGCGTACGCGGCGTTGTGGCGAACCTGGCACGGGGAGCCGGCCGGCGAACGGACCGGGTCGGGACCGTCAGGGACGTGATCGCACCGCGCGCCCCGCCGTCGACCGGACGACGGGGCCGCTCGGCAAGCCCCGTCAGCCGGCCCGTCGGCCGACCCGGCAACCCGGCCCTGTGGGCGACCCGGCAGGCGCCCCACGCGCCCGGCCGTCATCGACCGGACCACGGGGCTACCCGGCAAGCCCCGTCGACCGACTGGTCGGCCGACCCGGCAACCCGGCCCTGTAGGCGACCCGGCAGGCGCCCCACGCGCCCGGCCGTCATCGACCGGACCACGGGGCCGCTCGGCAAGCCCCGTCGCCAGACGAGCCGGCCGACTCGTCGGGCCACCCGGCAACCGACCCTGTGGGCGCGCCGACAGGCGCCCCCCACAGGGAACCCGGCAGGGGCCCCCACAGCGAACCCGGCAGGGGCCCCGGAGGCCGAAAATCGACGGGTCCGCATACCGAACATGAATTCCCGGACAACGGACCATTTCCGGCCAACTTCCTGACGCGGTCCTGACAGACAGCGCAATCCACTGCCACTCTTCCCACTGCCAGTTCACAGCAACCCCACAGCAACACCTCGCTCCAGGTTCCGCCTTGGTTCTGCGTACCGCCTTTGTCGTGCCCCGTACGGCCCACCCGCCGTCGGGTCTCCCCTGGCCGCGTGATCCGCGGCCGCGCAGAAGGAGTCAGTGTTGAGCAGCAGTCCCTCTCGCAGACGCACCCCCCACACCACCCCCCGTCGTGCCGCGGCCCTCGCCCTCGTCGGCGTCTCCGCGCTCATCGCCGCCGCCGTGCAGTCCGGCGCCGCGACCGCCGCCCCGGCGGCGTCGCCGCAGTCGGCGAGCCGGGCGAACCCGGGCGCCGAGGCGCTGCGCCTCACCCCCGCCCAGCGCGCCGCGCTGATCCGCGACGCGGACGCCGGCAAGGCCGCGACCGCCAAGGAGCTGGGCCTCGGCGCCCAGGAGGCGCTCGTCGTCCGGGACGTCATCAAGGACGTCGACGGCACCGTCCACACCCGCTACGAGCGCACCTACGCCGGCCTGCCGGTCCTCGGCGGCGACCTCGTCGTCGAGAAGGCGAAGTCCGGGGCCACCGAGGGCGTCACGAAGGCCACGCGGGCCACCATCAAGGTCGCCTCGCTCAGCCCGGCCGTCAGCGCGGCCAAGGCGCAGAAGCAGGCACTGGGCCTCGCCGCCGACGCCGGCGCCGCGAAGGCGGTCGCCGACCACGCGCCGCGCAAGGTGATCTGGGCGGCCAACGGCACGCCGGTCCTGGCGTACGAGACGGTCGTGGGCGGCTTCCAGGAGGACGGCACGCCGAACGAGCTGCACGTCATCACGGACGCGACCACGGGCAAGAAGCTCTACGAGTACCAGGGCATCGAGACCGGCACCGGCAACACGGAGTACAGCGGCACGGTGACGCTCGGCACCACGCAGTCCGGGTCGACGTACAACCTGACCGACGCCGCGCGCGGCGGCCACAAGACCTACAACCTCAACCACGGCACCTCGGGCACCGGCACGCTCTTCTCCGGCCCCGACGACGTCTGGGGCAACGGCGCGGCCTCCAACGCGGAGACGGCGGGGGCCGACGCGCACTACGGTGCGGCGCTGACGTGGGACTACTACAAGAACGTGCACGGCCGCAGCGGCATCAAGGGCAACGGCGTGGGCGCGTACTCGCGGGTGCACTACGGCAACAACTACGTCAACGCGTTCTGGGACGACGGCTGCTTCTGCATGACGTACGGCGACGGCTCGGGCAACGCCCACCCGCTGACGGCGATCGACGTGGCCGGCCACGAGATGACGCACGGCGTCACCTCGAACACGGCGGGGCTGAACTACTCCGGCGAGTCCGGCGGCCTCAACGAGGCGACCTCGGACATCTTCGGCACCTCGGTCGAGTTCTACGCGGCGAACCCCTCCGACGTCGGTGACTACCTCATCGGCGAGGAGATCGACATCAACGGCGACGGCACGCCGCTGCGGTACATGGACAAGCCGAGCAAGGACGGCGCGTCGAAGGACAGCTGGTACTCGGGGATCGGGTCGGTGGACGTCCACTACTCGTCGGGCCCGGCGAACCACTTCTTCTACCTGCTGAGCGAGGGCAGCGGCGCCAAGGTCGTCAACGGCGTCAGCTACAACTCGCCTACGGCGGACGGCCTTCCGGTCACCGGCATAGGCCGCGACAAGGCGGAGAAGATCTGGTTCCGCGCCCTGACCACGAAGTTCACCTCGACCACCAACTACGCGGCGGCCCGCACCGGCACGCTGGCGGCGGCCGGTGAGCTGTACGGCACCACGTCCACCGAGTACAAGGCGGTGCAGGACGCGTGGGCCGGCGTCGCGGTCGGCGCCCGCTCCGGCGGCGGCGGCGGTGGCGGCACCTCCTTCGAGAACACCGCCGACGTGTCGATCCCGGACAACGGGGCGGCTGTCACCTCGTCGGTCACCGTCTCGGGCCGGACCGGCAACGCGCCGTCGAACCTCGCGGTGGCGGTCGACATCGTCCACACCTACATCGGCGACCTCCAGGTGCAGCTGGTGGCCCCGGACGGCACGGCGTACACGCTGAAGGCCTACGGCACCGGCGGGAGCACGGACAACATCAACACCACGTACACCGTGAACGCCTCCTCCGAAGTCGCCAACGGAGTGTGGAAGTTGAGGGTCCAGGACAACGCGGCCCAGGACACCGGCTACATCAACAGCTGGAAGCTCACCTTCCCGTAGGACGCGGGCCCCGCGCGGGGCCGCAGACAACCGCCTGACAGGCGAAGCGCAGGGCGCCGCCCCGGGGTTCGACCCCCGGGGCGGCGTCTCTTTTCGTCCGCCGCGCCCCGTCTCCTGTCGGCCGTCTCCGCAGGTCAACGCAGTTCACATTCCTGCAATGTTCATCGGACAGTCGATTTTCGGCCAACATCACTTGGGGGTCATGACATGTACGCGCCTGGATGTCACTCTTCCTTCACCCGCCGCACAACTTCACACCCGTCTCGGGCGGCCGCCCCACGCCGCCTGGACCCCCCACATCCAAGGAGCTTGTGTGACCTCCCTCTACGCGCGTCACAAGCGCACCACTCTGGCCATCGCCACCGCCGTCGCGGCCGGAGCCCTGGTCACCACCGGTCTGACCACCGGTACCGCTGCCGCCCAGACCCCGGTGGAGAGCGGCAAGTCGGTCCAGCCGGCCGCGCCGGTCCAGCTGTCGGCCGCCGCCCGCACGACGCTGATCAAGCAGCAGCAGGTCGACGCACCCGAGACCGCCCAGGCGATAGGTCTCGGCGCGAAGGAGAAGCTCGTCGTCAAGGACGTCGTCAAGGACGCCGACGGCACCGTGCACACCCGCTACGAGCGCACCTACGCGGGCCTGCCGGTCCTCGGCGGCGACCTCGTCGTCCACCAGTCCGCCACCGGCGCGGCCAAGGGCGTCACCAAGGCCAACTCGGCCACCATCAAGGTGGCCACGCTGACCCCGAAGGTGGCCGGCGCCAAGGCCGAGAAGCAGGCGCTGACCGCCGCCAAGGCCGCGGGCTCGGAGTCCACCTCGGCGGACCAGGCCCCCCGCAAGGTGATCTGGGCGGCCAACGGCACTCCGGTCCTCGCCTACGAGACGGTCGTCGGCGGTCTGCAGGACGACGGCACCCCGAACCAGCTGCACGTCATCACCGACGCCGCCACCGGCAAGAAGCTCTACGAGTACCAGGGCATCGAGAACGCGACCGGCACCGGCAAGACCCTCTACTCGGGCACCGTCAGCCTCACCACCACACTGTCGGGCTCGACGTACTCGCTGACCGACGCCTCGCGCGGCGGCCACAAGACGTACAACCTGAAGCACGGCACCAGCTCGGGCACCGGCACGCTGTTCACCAACACCACCAACACGTGGGGCACCGGTAGCGCCTCCAGCTCGAGCACCGACGTGACGGCGGCCGCCGACGCCGCCTACGGCGCGCAGGAGACCTGGGACTTCTACAAGTCGACGTTCGGCCGCAGCGGCATCAAGAACAATGGTGTCGGCGCCTACTCCCGCGTCCACTACGGCAGCTCGTACGTCAACGCGTTCTGGGACGACAGCTGCTTCTGCATGACCTACGGCGACGGCGAGGGCAACCTCGACCCGCTGACCTCGCTGGACGTGGCCGGCCACGAGATGAGCCACGGCGTCACCGCCAACACCGCGGGCCTGAACTACTCGGGCGAGTCCGGCGGCCTGAACGAGGCGACCTCCGACATCTTCGGCACGGGCGTCGAGTTCTACGCAGCCAACGCCTCCGACCCCGGTGACTACCTCATCGGCGAGAAGATCGACATCAACGGCGACGGCACCCCGCTGCGCTACATGGACAAGCCCAGCAAGGACGGCGGCTCGGCCGACTCCTGGTCCTCCAGCGTCGGCAACAAGGACGTCCACTACTCGTCCGGCGTCGCGAACCACTTCTTCTACCTCCTCTCGGAGGGCAGCGGCGCGAAGACGATCAACGGTGTGAGCTACAACTCGCCCACGTCCAACGGCTCCACGGTCACCGGCATCGGCCGCGCCAAGGCGCTGCAGATCTGGTACAAGGCGCTGACGACCTACTTCACGTCGACGACGAACTACAAGTCGGCGCGGACGGGCACGCTGAGCGCGGCCTCGGCGCTGTACGGCTCCACCAGCACCGAGTACAAGGCGGTGGCGGCGGCCTGGTCGGCCGTCAACGTCGCCTGATCCACCCGTAGTCGAAATAGGGCGGCACCCGGGACGAAGATATCCCGGGTGCCGCCCTACGCTTGGGCCCCATGTCTCCGCAGGACTTCACCTACACCGACGTCGGCGCGACCCGCGACCTACCCGGCCAATGCCCTCCGGGCTTCCACCCCCTCCACGTCCGCACCCGCCTCGGCGAGGGCCACGAGGTCTTCCGCCGCGCCGCGGAAGCGGTCCTGACCTGGGAGATGCACCGCGCCCTCGGGGTGGGCGTCGACGCCTCCGCGGACCGGGCGGCCCCGGACGTCGACGTCACCATCACCCTGGCCGGCATCGTCAAGGCGCCCTGCCGAGTGGTCTGGACGGTGGACGAACACCGGCGGGCCGGCTGGGCCTACGGCACCCTCCCCGGTCACCCCGAGACCGGCGAGGAGTCCTTCGTCGTCGACCGCACCGGGGACGGCACGGTCTGGCTGACGGTCTCCGCCTTCAGCCGGGCGGCGAAGTGGTACGCGAGGGCCGGCGGCCCGGCCACGAGGGGCCTGCAACAGGCGTACGCCCGCCGCTGCGGGACGGTGCTGCGGGCACTGTGCGCGGACGAGGAGTCCTAGGCCGCGTCCGCGGCCGGGCGGGAGGGGCCGTCCCGCCCGGGCGGGGCTCAGGTGCGGGACACCACGCCGCAGGCCTTCTCGCCGTTCTCGGACAGCTCCCTGCTGCGGTCGTACGGGTCCGCGGTCGGCCCGCTCGGAGCCGCGCCCGTGGGCTCGTCCGATGCCCCGGCCGTGGAGAACGAGGGATGCAGGAAGCCGTCGTAGACGTCGCAGGCGGAGTTGCCGACGTCCCGGTCGTACCTGACGACCGTGATCCTGCCCGGCGTGACGACGTACTTCCGCGGATCGGAGAACTCCAGGTCGAGCACGCGCCGGACGATCGTGCGGGCGACCTCGGTCGAGGCGTCCGCGTCGACGCGCGTCACCGGGTAGACGAAGGTGTAGTCGGCGTGCACGACCACGGAGGCGTGCTCGCCCGCCTTGAACGTCATCCGCCCCCGCGTCTTCACCACGCCGCCGACCAGGCGCAGGTGCCGGGGGTCGAAGCGGCTGAACATCGACAGCGGGTCGTGCGCCTTGTCCGGCTTGCCCAGGGCGGTGTTCAACAGGGTCAGCAGGTCCTTCTGCCGCGGCTCGATAGCCGCGAGCGCGGCCCGGGGACGCTCGCCGCGCAGGGTCGCCGGGTCGAGGTTGGCGTCGATCAGCAGCTTCCTGCTGCGCTGCAGCGCCTTCTCCACCTGAGCCGTGGACAGCGTCCCGACCGGAGCCGCCTTCGGCACGACGATGCCGGCCGCGCCGTCGGCCCACCTCAGCGCGGGCGAGCCCGCGAACGGCCGCTCCAGCGTGGGCGCCTGCGGATCGACCGCCGCGGGCGCGCCGGTCGGGGCCACGGTCTCCGCCGGCAGCGGTGACACGGCGGCCTCCGCCTCCCCGGCGCCTAACGGATCGCCGGGCAGCAGCGAGGGCCGCATGGCGACGACGGCCAGAACCGCCGCGACGGGCAGCCCGAGGATCGCCCACCACCGCCGCCTGCGCGTCGCCCTCCTGTGCGCCTCCTGCAGGGACGGCCCGCTGCGCCAGCCCTGCGGCGACTCGCCGCGCGCCTCCTGCTGCCGCAGCCGCTCGGTGACCATACGGGCCCGCGCCGACGGCTCCTTGGGCGCGGAGGCGGGTATCCCCCGCGCGCTGTCCTCGACGAACTTCGCCCATTCCTCGTCGGATATGGAACCGCCGCCCCCGGGAGTCGCCCCTCCGCCGCCGGCCCCCTCCGCCGCACCGGATCTGTGCTCTTCCGACGATCCGTCACTCACGCGCCGCCCCCTCAACTGTGCGTCGATCACCGAACGACACAGCCTATGACAGCCCCGCTCGGGTCCCGCGAGGGGCGTCCACCCGGCCGGATGCGTCACCCCGTCCCGCGGGGACAGGGCCGAGCACGGGCGCCGCGGACGGAACCGGGCGCCCGTCCTGCGGGACGTCCGCTAGCGCAGCAGCACGCCCGCTCCCTCGACCGCGTCCTGCGACGGCACCTCCACCAGCCCCAGTTCGGCGCCGGACGCCAGCAGTCCGTGGGCCGGCAGGATGCGCACGGTGTAGCCGAACGGGCCCGTACGGTCCAGACCGAGCGGGCCCTCGTAGACCCAGCGGCCTTCCAGATCCGGGCCGCCCGTCGGTTTGAGCGGGACCGTCGAGGCGTCCGTGATGCGGTCCTCCTCGTCGACGCGGCCCGAGACGGCCTGCACCTCGACGTCGTCGGGGGTGAGGTCGCCGAGACCCACCCGCACCCTGAGCGCGAGGGTCGTGCCGAGTTCGGCGGTGGTGGTGGCCACCGACGTCTCGACGTGGTCCACCCGCACGGCGTGCCAGGACGCCCGCACCCGCTGCTTCCAGCCGGCGAGTTCCCGCGCCGTGTCTGGAGCCATCGTGCGATGGGCGTGGGCGGCCGGCGTGTAGAGCCGTTCAACGTACTCGCGGACCATACGCCCCGCCAGCACCTTCGGGCCGAGCAGGCCGAGCGTGCGACGGACCATCTCGATCCAGCGGTCGGGCAGGCCCGCCTGGCCGCGTTCGTAGAAGCGCGGGGCGATGCGCTGTTCGAGGAGGTCGTACAGGGCGGCCGCCTCGATGTCGTCACGGTGGTCGGGGTCGGTCCCCACGCCGTCCGCGGTGGGGATCGCCCAGCCGAAGTCCGGCTGGAACCACTCGTCCCACCAGCCGTCCAGCACGGAGAGGTTGAGACAGCCGTTGAGCGCCGCCTTCATGCCGGACGTGCCGCAGGCCTCCAGCGGGCGCAGGGGGTTGTTCAGCCAGATGTCGCAGCCGGGGTACAGCTTCTGCGCCATCGCCATGCCGTAGTCGGGCAGGAAGACGATGCGGTGCCGGACGCGCGGGTCGTCGGTGAACCGGACCAGCTCCTGGACCAGGCGTTTGCCGCCGTCGTCAGCCGGGTGCGCCTTGCCCGCGACGACGATCTGGATCGGCCGCTCCGCGTGCAGCAGCAGATCCGTCAGCCGGTCGCGGTCCCGCAGCATCAGCGTCAGCCGCTTGTACGAGGGGACCCGGCGCGCGAAGCCGATGGTGAGGACGTCCGGGTCCAGGACGCCGTCGATCCAGCCCAGTTCGGCCGTGCCCGCGCCCCGCTGCCGCCAGGACGCCCGCAGGCGCTCGCGCACCTCCACCACCAGTTGCTCGCGCAGATCGCGACGCAGCTCCCAGATGTCCTGGTCGGGGATGTCGGCTACGGCGTCCCAGCGCTCCGAGCCACCGACGCTCAGGGCGTCCTCGGCGCGTTCGGCGCCGATCTGACGGGCCCCGAGGCGCAGCACCTCGGGCGCCACCCAGGTGGGCGCGTGCACGCCGTTGGTGACGGAGGTGATCGGCACCTCCTCGGGGTCGAACCCGGGCCACAGGCCGGAGAACATCTCCCGGCTGACGTGACCGTGCAGCAGCGACACCCCGTTCGCGCGCTGGGCCAGCCGCAGGCCCATGACGGCCATGTTGAAGAGGTTCGCCTCGCCGCCGGGGTAGGTCTCCATGCCCAGGCGCAGAATGCGGTCGACGTCCATGCGCGGGAGCTCGGCGTCGGGACCGAAGTGGCGGGCGACCAGTGCGCGGTCGAAGCGGTCGATGCCGGCGGGGACGGGGGTGTGGGTGGTGAAGACCGTCCCGGCCCGGACGGCCTCCAGCGCCGAGTCGAAGTCGAGCCCGTCGTCGCCGAGCTCGGCGATCCGCTCCAGACCGAGGAAGCCGGCGTGGCCCTCATTGGTGTGGAAGACCTCGGGCTCGGCATGGCCGGTCAGACGGCAGTACGTCCGCACGGCCCGGACACCCCCTATGCCGAGCAGCATCTCCTGCAGCAGCCGGTGCTCGCTGCCGCCGCCGTAGAGCCGGTCGGTCACCCCGCGTTCGCCGAAGTCGTTGTCCTCGACGTCGGAGTCGAGCATGAGGAGCGGGACCCGGCCGACCTGGGCCAGCCAGACGCGGGCGTGCAGCCGTTTGCCGGCCGGCAGGGCGAGGGAGATCCGCGCGGGAGAGCCGTCGTCCTCCCTCAGGAGGGTCACCGGCAGCTCGTTGGGGTCCAGGACGGGGTAGTGCTCCTGTTGCCAGCCGTCCCGGGAGAGCGACTGGCGGAAGTAGCCGTGCCGGTAGAGCAGCCCCACGCCGATCAGCGGGACGCCCAGGTCGCTGGCCGCCTTCAGATGGTCGCCGGCGAGGATTCCGAGGCCGCCGGAGTACTGGGGCAGCGCGGCCGTGACGCCGAACTCGGGCGAGAAGTAGGCGACGGCGGCGGGCAGCCCGGCGGAGGCGGGTTGCGCCTGGTACCAGCGGGCGCCGGTCCGGTAGTCGTGCAGGTCGTCGGCGGCGGCGGCGAGCCGGCGCAGGAAGCGGCGGTCCTCGGCGAGCTCGGCGAGACGTGCCGGGCGCACGCTGCCGAGGAGTCTCACCGGGTCGCCGTCGCAGAGCGCCCAGCGCTCGGGGTCGACGGACTGGAAGAGGTCGCGGGTCTCCGCGTGCCACGACCAGCGCAGGTTGCGTGACAGGTCGCTGAGCGGTCGGAGAGGTTCGGGGAGGAGGGGTCGGACGGTGAATCGACGGATCGCCTTCACATTCCACCTCGGCGTGGCGCGTTCGCTGGATGGACACACGGCGGTGTGGGTCCACGTCTACGGAAACGGTACCGGCGCGGGTGTCGACCTCGCTGAGGACTGGCCGCCGCGGCCCGCCGCTTTTCGGCCCGACGGGCCCGGCGCCCGGCCGCCGGACGGGCCGGTACGCCGGATCCGCCGCCGGCCGGGCGTCCCACAACGGGCCGAAAACCCTGTTTCTCCTCCGGCGGTCGCCTTGTGGCGCTTCGCACCCCGCGAGAGGCTGCCCCCGGTGTGCCCGGGCCCGGCCGGGGCACACGGGAGTCGAGGAGGGGAACCCGGACCATGGCACGGACGCGCATGCGGCGTCGGCGTCGGGCAGGGGGCTCGACCGCGGCGGGGACGGCCCTGGCGCGATCGGTCGCCCTGCGGCCCGCGCGCGCCGCGCCGGAGGGCAGGACAGGCGGCGCACGGAACCGGAACCGGCCACCTCCACGGCAAGGTCCTGATGAACGGGTTCGTCGTGGGATACGACGCGGGGCCGGACCCCTCAGGCGGCGGAAGCACCGGTGGCGCGGGCGGCGAACGGCAAGGTGTCCGGTCGCGGGCCCCGTTCGCCGGACGAGTTCCCGCAGGTCCCATCGTTCACGCGACAGGCGTCCGAAAGCGGCCTTCCGTTCGTCTCGATCCAGGCATGTTGTGTGTAAAGACATAGGCGTGAGCAGTTAACAAAGCGCCGGATTGCACACCCGAATAGGGTGGAAGGCTCCCCCGTACTCCCCCAGCAGGACCCACCTCCCCACATCCATCCGCCCACCCCCCGTTGATGCGGACAGGAGCGGTCATGCCAGCCAGGCACCACCCGTCATCACCCCCGACGTCCCGTACCGAGAGCAGCAGGAACGTCGTGAGCGGAAAGCAGGGAAAGAACAGCAAGAAGAGCAAGACCGGCAAGAGCGGCAAGACCGGCAAGAGCTCCACGAGCGCCGCCGCGAGCGAACCCGTCGAGACGACCGAGAAGACCGAGACGACCGAGACGACGGGGATCGCGGGGAAGACCGCGGGCGGTCCGGTCACGGCCGTCGGACGCATACCCGTCCTCGACGTCCGGCCCCTGGTCCAGGGGGGGCGCCGGCCGGCCAAGGCGGTCGTGGGCGAGACGTTCGAGGTCTCGGCGACCGTCTTCCGCGAAGGGCATGACGCCGTCGCAGCCAACGTCGTCCTGCGGGGTCCGGACGGCGCGCCGGGACCGTGGACTCCGATGCGTGAGCTCGCCCCCGGCACGGACCGGTGGGGCGCGGACGTCACCCCGGACGCGACGGGCCGCTGGACCTACACCGTGGAGGCGTGGGGCGATCCGGTGAGCACCTGGCGGCATCACGCCCGCATCAAGATCCCCGCGGGGATGGACACGGAGCCGGTCCTCGAGGAGGGCGCGCGCCTCTACGAGCGGGCGGCCGCCGGAGTGCCCGAGGGGCCGGACCGCACCACGGTGCTGACGGCGGTCGACGCCCTGCGCGACGAGAGCCGCCCGGCCGCCTCCCGGCTGGCGGCGGCACTGACCCCGGAGGTCGACGCCGTCCTGGCGCGGCGTCCGCTGCGCGAGTTCGTCACCGCTTCGGAGCCGCTGCCCCTGCTGGTGGAGCGGGAGCGGGCCCTGTACGGGTCCTGGTACGAGTTCTTCCCCCGTTCCGAGGGGACCCCCGAGCGCCCGCACGGCACGTTCCGCACCGCCGCGCGCAGGCTGCCGGCCATCGCCGCGATGGGCTTCGACGTCGTCTACCTGCCGCCCATCCACCCGATCGGCACCACGTTCCGCAAGGGCCCCAACAACACCCTCGACCCCGGGCCGGACGACGTGGGCGTGCCGTGGGCGATCGGCTCGCCGGAGGGCGGCCACGACGCCGTCCACCCCGACCTGGGCACGCTGGAGGACTTCGCCTGGTTCGTGGAGCGGGCGCGCGAGCTGGGGCTGGAGATCGCCCTCGACTTCGCCCTGCAGTGCTCCCCCGACCACCCCTGGGTGCACAAGCACCCGGAGTGGTTCCACCACCGCCCCGACGGGACCATCGCCTACGCGGAGAACCCGCCGAAGAAGTACCAGGACATCTACCCGATCGCCTTCGACGCCGACATGAAGGGTCTGGTCGCCGAGACCGTGCGGGTGCTGCGGCACTGGATGTCCTACGGGGTGC
>NZ_JBHVYK010000024.1:45521-96096 GCF_042880855.1 Streptomyces sp. NPDC058291 | reverse complement strand
CCGCCACACCATCAGGCGACAGCAGACCCACTCAAAGACTCACGAACCGCTCACTTACATGCGAGCCGGGCGCCCCCTTGCCTCAAAGGGGAGCGACGACGCCCGTGTTCCTGATCTCCTCCTGCGCGCCTACGACATTGCCCGCGCGCATGAGGAGGAGGTGGTATCCAGTCAGGCGCTGTTCACCGCTCTGCAACAGCAGACGCCGGTCTTCCGTGACACCTCCGATATGGCCGGCCAACTCGTCAGGCTGCTGACGCATGTGGGCGTGACTCGACCTGACAAGGGCATGGTTCGCATCCGTCCCGACCAGCCGCGGGTGCTCGGCTTCAAAACCTCCACTCTCCGGCAGGCTGTCATGGCCTACAACGCCCAGTCGATCGCAGCTGAGAGCAGATGACCCGCTCACCTACGCGTCCGCTGTTCTGACGCGATTCCAGTTCCCCTCGGTGCGCGGGGTGTGGGCGAGTTTGCCCTGCTAGGACTTGTCCGCCCGATCATGTGACTGTCTGACTGTTGGCTCGTTGTGTCAGTCATGGGGCGGGGTGACTTGACGGATGCGGAGTGGGAACGGCTGCGGCCGTTCCTGCCTGTCAGTAACAGGCGTTGTGGCCGGTGGCGGGACCACCGGCAAGTGATCGACGGGATTCTGCACCGGGTGCGGACCGGCGTGCAGTGGCGTGACCTGCCTGAACGATTCGGGCCCTGGAAGACCGTCTATGAACGTCACCGGCTGTGGTCGGCCGACGGAACTTGGGAGCGTCTGCTCCAGCAGGTCCAGGCCGCGGCCGACGCCGCGGGCGGGATCGACCGGGATGTCTCGGTCGATTCCACCATCGTCCGCGCCCATCAGCACGCGGCCGGCGCCCGCACCGAACCACCGCCAGCCCCCGCCTCCAAAGGGGCAGAACCGAACGAACACCAGGGCGAAACGCCGTGGCAGAGCCTCGTCGCCCGCCTGGTGGAGGTGGTGCAGGAGGCGAGGGCCTGGGCCGCTCGCGCGGCGGGTTCACCACCAAGCTCCACCTGAGCGCGGACGGCCGCTGCCGCCCACTGTCCCTGGTCGTCACACCCGGTCAGCGGGCTGACTGCACGCAGTTCCAACTGGTGCTGGAGAAGATCCGAGTCCCGAGACCCGGGCCGGGCAGGCCCCGCAAAAAGCCCGACAGCATCGCCGCCGACAAGGCCTACAGCAACCGAGCCTGCCGCGAGTACCTCCGGCGCCGGGGCATCCGGCACACCATCCCGGAAAAGACCGACAGCCAGGCCGCCCGCCTCCGCAAAGGCTCACACGGCGGACGGCCACCCGGCTTCGACGAAGAACGGTACAAGAAGCGCAACACCGTCGAGCGGGCGATCAACCGGCTGAAACAGCACCGGGCGGTGGCCACCCGCTATGACAAGCGCGGCTATGTCTACCTCGGCACGGCCACCGCGGCAGCCCTCATCCTCTGGCTTCGCACGTGATCGCCCGGACAAGTCCTAGCAACCGGCGGCTTCAGACCACGACTACACCCTGGATTGTGAAGAGCCAACAATGACCCCGGCGAGGGTCAGATCGCGATTCACCGCACGCATCTCGTCCACGAACCGGGTAGAGCCGCAGATGCAGACGATTTCAGGTCGGTCGGGCACAGCTCAGCCCTTCGCTCGAACGGGACACCGCCAGCGTGCACGTTGGTACTGCAGTTGTACATCTCCTTGGCCCGCCGGCCGTCCGTGTTCCCGATCGCCGCGGCTAAGAGGTCGCGCAGATAGGCGTGTGTCATGGACGGCGGTGCGGGCGTTCGTTCCAGCGGTGAGTCGTCCATGCCTGTCGGATGAGGCTACGCACGGTGATGATCGTGTCGGCGAGGTCGAAGAAGGCGTCGATGACGGTGGCCCGGCGCTCGTAGCAGCGGGCGAGGCGGTGGAAGGCGTTCTGCCAGGCGTGGGTGCGCTCCACGTGCCACCTCTGGCTCGCCTGGATCGGTGCCTTCTCGCCTTTGTGCGCGATCCGGCCGTGCAGGCCGCGGTGCGCGGGCGGTGGCAGCGCAGGGGATGGTCCGGGTGATAGCGCGGCCGCTCCGGAAGCAGGGCGGCGAATTGGTCCCACAGTGGTTGGGTCAGCCATGCCGGCAGTACGGGCACGAACCTTCCAAGTGATCACGGAATGTCAGCCTCTTGATTGAGGCCGTTGACAGGCTGCGTCGAACGCGGCCCACGCCATCCACGCTGCCTGTCCGTCACTGGGGTGCTCGGCGGCCTTGTCGACCCGGCATGGTGCATGGATGCGTGGCTGTCCGGGGGAGGGCAGGGCTTCTCGGGCTGCGCTCCCCCGGGGTGGGGTCAGGCGGACTCGGTGGGAAGGCCCGCCTCCACCCAGTCCTGGATGCCCTCACGGTACTTGCGGACATTGGTGTATCCGAGAGCGGTCAGCCGGTCGGCGACCTGCCCACTGTTGGGGCACGCCGGGTTGGAGCAGTAGGTGACGATCGCGGCGTCGCGGTCGGGGAGCAGGGCGGACGCCTGGGCGTCGACGTCGGCCAGGACCAGTTCGAGTGCACTGGGCAGGTGCTGCTTGGCGTAATACTCGCCGCCCAGAGTGTCGACGACGGTCACGCTGCCCGCGTCCATGGCTGCCTTGAGCTTGTCTCGTGTGATGAGTGCGGTCATGTCCCTGCCTTTCAAGAATCGGACTATAGTCCGGTCGTGGCTCACGACAATAACGGACCGCAGTCCGATTCTGCAATGCTGCTGGAGCTCCTGCGCACCCCGCCGCCCAAAGAGCAGGCACGCTCGGCACGCAACCGTGCCGCCGTGCTGGAGGCGGCCGCGCGGCTGTTCGCCGAGCACGGGGTGGAAGCGGTCTCCATGGACCAGGTGGCCGAGGCCGCCGGTGTCGGCAAGGGCACCCTGTACCGCCGCTTCGGCGACAAGTCCGGGCTCGCCGCCGCACTCCTCGACGCCCGAGAACGCGTGCTGCAAGAGGCGATCCTGCACGGACCACCACCGCTTGGCCCTGGAGCCGCCGCAGAGGAGCGGCTCACCGCGTTCGTCGACGCCTATCTCGACTACCTGCTGGAGAACCTGGCTCTCATCCGCACATCGGAGACCGCCGCGGTCGGCGCCCGGTACCGGATCGGGGCCTACCGGTTCTGGCACCGCCACACAGCGATCCTGCTGGGCACCACACCCGACCCCGAACACACCGCTCACGCCCTGCTCGCCGCGCTGGCCGCCGAACACGTGGCCGCACTCCTGCCGGAACTCGGCGAACAACGGATCCGATCCGGCCTCATCCGCCTCGCCCGCTCGGCGATGCAACCCCCCAGCCCGTAGCTGGCTGATGCGCTCGCGTCGGCTGGTGCGCGACTACGAGACGCTGCCCGTCATGCACGAGGCCATGGTGCTGTGGTCGATGACCATGCTCATGAGCGGACGCCTGGCCGGGCGCCGGCCCGGTGCCTTCATCCGGCCGGCGTCCCGAGCGGGGTGAACACTCCCGGCCGCGTCTGGAGCGCCCAGCCTCGTTCCACCAGGCGTTTCGCCTTCTACCGCAGTCCCTCGACCTTCGACGGGACCGCCTGAAGCCCCAGGGCCGCAGCCAGCTGCTGGCACCGCATGCCTTCCCGGCCCGCCTCCGACTCCAGCACGGAAATGATCCGCTGGTAGTCCGCAGGCAGGGCCGACGCCGTCATTCCCTCGGTCCGTCGCGGCACCACGGCCCCCATCACCGCGCTCCCCACCGGCTCCACGACCGCACGCGGAGGCTCGGCCAGCACCTCGGCCACCGTCACACGAGCATCCGCAAGACGCTGAAGCGCGCGTTCCGCCTCGCCGAGTGCGGCCTGCACCCGCTCGGCCTCCTCCCGCAACCGCGCGACCTCTTCCCGGACCTTCTTCTCCCGGGCCTCCAGCAGACCGAGCACCGACGGCACCAGCCACCTCCACGAGCAAGACGAACAGACGAACCAGGCCCATCCCTCCCTCCGTCAGCCGGAGTTCATGCCCACCCACCCCGAACCAAACGATCACGTTCGGAATGCGGAAGGCGTCTGACGAACCTTGAGGTCAGCCGCCGATTTCATGGGGCAAACCGGCCCACGTTCTCTCGGAAGATTCAACGGCTCTGCGGCGGCGCTGAGTTCCCGATGGAGATGTGACGTTTCGCCCAGTCCTTTGACCTGACGCAGCGCACAGGGCAGCGCCATACTCCAGGACCTACGAAGCAACGGGCGAAGGAGCACGGTGAACGCAGCGACGGCAGGTACCTGGAGGCTCGGGGACCTGGAGGTGAATCGCATCGGCTACGGCGCGCTGCGGCTGACAGGCAACGGCATGATGGGCAACTCCGACGGCACACCGATCCACCGCGATCTCGCCGTCGGTCTGCTGCACAGTGCGTTCGAGCAGGGTGTCAACCACATCGACACGGCCGCCTTCTACTTCTCGCCGTCGCGGTCCGCAAACGAGCTCATCAACCGCGCCCTCGCGTCCTGGTACGGCGACGTGGTCGTGGTCACGAAGGTCGGCCCGGCGCGTAATCCGGCTGGCGAGTGGCTCGGCATGGGCCGCCCTGATCAGCTGCGCGGCCAGGTCGAGGAGAACCTGCGCCAGCTCGGCCGAGACCACCTGGACGTGGTGAACCTGCGCGCCAACGGCCCCGGCACGGCCTCGATCGCCGAGCACTTCGGAGCCCTCGCCGAACTGCGCGAGGCCGGCCTGATCCGTCACCTCGGGCTCTCCGCTGTCGGGCCTGAGCACGTGGCCGAGGCCCGAACGATCGCGCCCGTGGTCTGCGTGCAGAACTCCTACGGCCTGGACTGGCGCCGCGCTGACGAGAACGGGCTGGTGGACCTGTGCCGGGAGCAAGGCATCGCCTTCGTCCCGTTCTTCGCGGTCTCTGGCCTGCGGCGCGAGGCAACCGCAGGCCAAGAGCACGACGCGCGCGTCCACTCCATCGCCCGCGCCCATAATGCGACGCCGGCTCAGATACGGCTCGCCTGGACCCTCCACCGCGGTCCGCACGTGCTGGCCATTCCCGGCACCACGAACCCGGCACACCTCGCAGAGAACATCGCCGCCGGAAGCCTGCGCCTGACCGAGCAGGAGTTGGCCATCCTCGACAAGCCAAACGAGGGCACTGCCTGAGCCGCCACCGTCGATGCCCGGGGCAATTCTCTCCCTCCGCACCCGGGCCCGTGCGGTCCCCCGCCTCCAGTCACCGACCCTGAACCGTCGACGTTCGTCTGCCTGGGAAGCCAGGTCGGCCCCTGCTCCGCATGCCAGCGCAAGACCTGGAAATACGGCCACGGCGGCAGCCCCCTGTGCCAGTGGTGCATGGACCCGGTCCTGAAAGCCTGGGAACCGACTGCCCGTTACACCAGCGCCCGCCCCTGATCCGCCCTGTCGCCCGTACAGGCTGTCCGGGCGTGCGCCGGCCCGGCCGGGTCCGCGGGACCGGGCGTGTAGCCCGCCGTGGCGGTGGGACAGAACCGTCACCTGCCCTTCAGCGCAGTCGAGGAGACCGTGACCGACAACCCCAACTCCGACCGGCCAGACCGGCTCCGTGCGCAGCGCACGGTCGTCGACGGCATCCGTGTCGTCACCGTCCACGGCGAGATCGACTACGACGTCCAGGACGTCCTCGGTCAGGCCCTGATGTCCGAGGACGGCGCGGCGGCGCCGCTGCGGATCGTGGCGGACCTCGGCGGCCCGCCTACAGGCATCGCCCACAACGGGTGAGCAACCCGACCACATGGGGTGCTCCTCGCTCGGCGGCGCACCGTTGGCTTCGGGCGGTGCCGCCTCCCAGACTGGCAGTGCAGGCAGGCTCATCCGGTCGGCGTCGCTGCCTGGACCGGAACCTCCTGCATGCCACCGCTGCTGGCGCAAAAGCAGCGGCGGCACACCCTGCCCTACCCTCGAGGGCGAGCACCGGCACCCGGGCCGGCGGCGACGTCGCTGGCCACCGCCACCCGGCGGCCCGTCTCGTGCAGGGCGCGCGCACCAGGCCAAGGCCCATCTGGTCGTTCGACACTCTGGAGACCGTCTGCTGGAGACGCCGACCAGTGTCACAACGTCGTCCATCGCCGGGGGCCCGCGAAGTTGCGGCGGCTGCGCCTTGAAAACCGTAGCCTGGTGGGGTCGGGGCCGGGGCGACGAGGCCGCTGCGCCGCTCGGCCAGGGCGACAGTGCACAGGGCGTGAACGTCGTCCGCCAGGTCGTCAGGTTACTGTCGTCTGGTGCCGATCCGGCGTCTGCCTTTGTCTCGGTCGACAGCCGTCGCGGCCGGCTACTGTAACGGCCGCAGACAGCGCCCACGTGCTGACCTGCGCCGCCGACCGGGTTCACAGTGAGTGAGGCCGGCGGCGACCGCGGCCAGGTGCTGGAGCGTGGACCGGCAGCGGGTCAGGTGAGCCGCCGCCCCATCTTCGCCGACCGCCGGTTGTGCCCCTTGGTGTCCCACCACTCCTCCAGATGCGCATGGACGAGGTGGACAAGCTGCCGGAGCCGGTCGGCAGGGGGCGCGGGCGAGGTGAGCACGTCCGCCCAGGACCTGTCGTCCCAGGGCAGGGTGACCACCCAGCGCTCGTCCGGGTGGCCCTGACGGCTTACGGTCAGTGAGTACGTCAACGTCATACCGCGGCCGGGACGGTGCTCGACCGAAAACGAGACGACGTCGAAACGGACCCTGTCAGCGGTGACGTACGAGCGACTCAGGGACTGCTCGGCCGGCGTCTGTTCCTCCACAGGGATCACTCACCTTCTCACCTCGGCCCGCGCCTCGGCACGGAACCTAGTAGGGCTTGGTCAGGTCCGTAGTGGTGTGGGTATGTCGCGGTGGCAGGTGGGACAGGCGCCGACCCAGGCGGCGAGGATGGTCTGGAGTTCTCGGACGACTTGGTAGAGGCTCAGGCCTGCGCCGCTTCTTTTGGGTCTCGTGCCAGTCGTTGCAGGGTGTTGAAGGCGTGGGCGACGGAGACGAGGGTGACGTGGTGGTGCCAGCCGCACCAGGTGCGGCCTTCGAAGTGGGCCAGGCCCAGGGCCTGTTTCATCTCGCGGTAGTCGTGTTCGATGCGCCAGCGGAGCTTGACCAGCCGGACCAGGGTCGCCAGCGGCAGGCTGGAGAGCCAGAACTGCACGGGTTCGGGTTCGGTGGCCGGCCATTCGGCCAGCAGCCAGCGTTCGGGCAGCTCGGGACCGTCGGTGGCCTGGCGGACGCCACGTCCGGCCGGGCGGACGCGCAGGGCCACGAAGCGCGAGTACATGCGCTTGAATCCGCTGCGGCCCTTGCCCGGCCGGGAGCCCTCTCGCCAGGACACCGGTCTCGCGGCCGTCCTCCCGGCCGCGATGACCAGGCCCTTCATGGTCTGAGCAGGCTCGGGATACTGCATGCTCGGTGGCCGGCCGGTGCCCGCGCAGGCGGGCTGGACGGGCCGGGCGTGGGCCGGGTGGGCGGTGTGGCGGGAGGAAATGCCCACCGCGTAGGGCAGGTTGCGTTCTTCCAGGCCGTGGCGGAAGGCGGCGGCATCGCCGTATCCGGCGTCCGCGACGACCAGGGGGACGTCGATGCCCCACGAGCGGGTCTCGTCGATCATGTCCAGGGCCAGCTGCCACTTCTCGACATGCCCCACCCGGGCGGGGATGCCGCAGCGACTGCGGCGGGCGACCTTGTCCGGGTCCGCCTCCGGGGAGGCGGGATCCCAGGACGCGGGCATAAACAGCCGCCAGTTCACCGCGGCCTTGTTCCAGGTTGGTGAGTGCAGTCAGGGCTCGCTGGCGTTTGTCGAGGCTGGCGCGGCGGCGGGCCTGGGCGAGGGTGTGCGGGTTGCCGCGGGGGTTCATGCTGGGTCGGTCCTGGACACGGTGGTGAGCGGCAGCAGGGTGTGGGTGTTGCCGGCTCGGGCTTTGCGCAGGATGGCGCTGGCTTCCTCGATCTCCTGGCGTTCTGTGGCGGGGAGGGCGGCGAGGCGGCGTTGCATGCGGTCGGTGACCTGCTCGTAGGCGGTGATCTGTGCGGTGAAGGCGGTGATGACGAATTCGGCGGCGTCCATGGCCTGGGCTGTTTCACGGTCGGCGCGCAGTTCGTTGATGTGCTGTTCGATCGCCGGGAGGTAGGAGGGGTCGGGGCGGTAGAAGCCGCAGCCGGCGCACTGGAAGCGGATGAGGGCAGGAGCCGCCTGCGGCTTTGACGTTGCTGGGTTCGGTGCAGCCCCCGTAGGGGACCGCGACGGAGCGCAGTTCGTAGGTGGTGTCGGAGCTGGGCCTGGGGCGGCCGTGGTTGTCGACGACGTGGGCGGCGAGCTTGGTGACGGCTTCGCGTTTTCGTTTCAGGAAGACTAATGGTGAAGTCGGGTATTGGAACTGTCCGAACGCCTGGCCGCGAGAGGCGGTCCGGCGCGGTGGTGAGGGACTTCCGTCTCGGTCATTCGGTGGCCGCCGTGAGGGCTGCGGCGAGGAGCGCAGGGGGACCGTCCAGCGTGCTGCTGTGCAGGGCCTCGGTGCGGTGTACCAGTCGTGGTGCGGAGACGGGGACCGCGTTGATGCCGGGCGTGTTGGCGATCGTTGACTGGGGCAGTAGCGCGAGTCCCTGTCCGGCAGCAGTGAGGGCGAGGAGTCCGCGCACGTCGGTTCCTTCGTAGCGCAAGGATGCCCGGTAGCCGCCGGCTCCGCTCGCGGTGCGCAACTGCGCCAGCGGGATGGCCGTGTCGGGTGCGTCGATCCATCGGGCGTCGGCGAGATCAACCAAGCGGAGGCTGGCCCGGCCGGCCAGCGGGTGCTGAGCGGGCAGCGCGAGAGCCAGCGGTTGCTCAGTGATGGCCATCGCCGTGAGTGGGCCGACGTCGGGGAGGTGGAGTGGGTCGTTGGGAGCGGCCATACCATCGACCAGACCGAGGTCCAGGGCTGCGCTCGCGACTTCGCGAGCGATGGCCGCGCGGCCAAGGACACGCACCGTCACATCCCAAAGAGGCTGCTTTTGCCGCATGTCGGCAAGTGTTCCGGTGAGCTGTGGCGTCATGGCCAGCGGTGAGACGCCGATGACGATGCGGGCGGCGGGTGCTGCGGTCAGGCGCGCAATGTCCGCGCGGGCGGCGTCCAGCCGCAGCAGCAGCGGCCCGGCGTGCTCCAGCAGCCGGATGCCGACGCCTGTAGGAGAGACCGGGCGCCGCTGCAGCAGGACTGCTCCGAGGTCGCTTTCGAGCGCGGCGATGTGCTGGGACACCGCCGACTGGGTGTAGCCCAGTTCGCGGGCCGCCTCGGAGAAGGAACCGCAGCGTGCCACGGCCACGAACGTGCGGAGAAGGTGCGGATCCATGTCCATCAGTATCGCTAATGGAAGGGCCACAGATCATCGTTGGTGCTGGACTCGGTTGCCGGGGCAGGATGTCCGCATGCCTGAACCTTTGAACATTTCGACAGCCCGTGTCGCGCTGGTGGGCCACCGCTCGCCCAGCGTGCGAGCCCACGCCCGTATCCCCGGTCTTCTGGACGCACTGGCCCAGCGCGACCAGCTGGTCCTGGATGCGTACTGGATCCCGACACAGGACGCAGAATCCGCCGACGCCCTCACCGGATTCGATGCCATCTGGTTGGTGCCCGGCAGCCCGTATCACAGCGAAGCCGGGGCGATCGCGGCGGCCCGCACCGCGCGTGAGCAGGGGATCCCGTTTCTGGGTACCTGTGGTGGCTTCCAGCACGCGGTCCTGGAGTTCGCGCGCGACGTGTGCGGGCTCTCCGGCGTTGCCCATGCGGAGAACCAGCCGGAGGCGGACGACTTGTTGATCGTCCCGCTGGCATGCTCCCTGGTCGGTCACGAAGGCGCGGTCAAGGTAGAGGCGGGATCGTTGGCTGAGCGCGTCCTGGGAGCTGAACGGACCGTCGAGCGGTACCACTGCTCGTATGGCCCCAGCCCGGCCTATTTGGATGTGCTGCGTGCGCACGGACTGCGCTTCAGCGGCGTCGACGAGGCGGGCGACGTGCGCATTGCCGAGCTGCCGGACCACCCGTTCTTCCTCGCCACCTTGTTCCAGCCGGAGCTCGCGGGAGACGGCACCCGGCCCCACCCGATCATCCAGGCGCTGGCCGCGGCAGCGGTCGACCATGCCGCCAAGGGCTCTGCGCCGACACTCACCTGAGCTGAGCCGGTTACGGCTCGCGCATGGACATGGTGCCGTCCTTGCGCCGGCTGACGTCGGCGGCCCAGTCCCCGGCGGATGCCTGTTGCCACTGGACGGCCACTTTGATGTGGACCCCGAGCATCCGGGCGAGGATCGCGGCGGGCACTTCGGTGGCGAGGGTGAACAGCGCGGTGGAGCGGTCCTGCTTGGGCCGGATCCCGATCTTGTGGAGGCGCTGGCCGATCTGGTCGTCGCCGAGGGGGCGTCCCGGCTGACCTCCGGGGAAAAGCCAGGGGGCGTCCTCCGGGGTGCCGATCTTGGCCTTGCCGCGGCGGGTCGCGACGAGCTCGTGGACCAGGCTGGCCAGCGGCGCGGGGAGGACGATCGGCGACGACCGTCCCGGTCACCGCAATCTGCTCGTCCGCCGCAACCGGAGGAAGGGTGAACTCGCCTTCTACCGCTGCTACTCAGCGAACCGAGTACCGCTGTCCACCCTGGTACGGGTGGCCGGCCGCAGATATACAGTCGAGGAGACCTTCCAATCCGGCAAGGGCCTGGCCGGACTGGACGAGCACCAAGTCAGACGCTGGACGTCCTGGCACCGTTGGGTCACCCTCTCGATGCTCGCCCACGCCTTCCTCGGCGCGGCCGCTGCCGCCGAACGCGCTCAGGACCCAGCCCCGGACGGCCTGATCCCGCTGACCTGCAACGAGATCCAGCACCCTTTCACGACACTCGTTGTCCGGCCTGTCCTCCACGCGGCACACCGGCTTCACTGATCGATCTGGCGCCGCCGCCACCAAGCCCGCGCCCGTGCAAGCCACTACCCCCGCCAGGTGGCCCTCCACCCATGAAGATTGCATCTCGGCCAGCCCGCGCCGAGGCACGCAACGCTCAATCCGGACCGGGCACCGACCAGACCAGGAAGAGTGTTCACGTGATCACTTGTCATCTGCGCTACGAGATCGATCCCAGCCAGACTGTCGCGTTCGAGAACTACGTGACGGGGTGGATCCCGATCGTTACCCGCTTCGGCGGCACGCACCACGGCTGCTTCTTGCCGCACGAAGGAGCCAGCGACCTCGCCTACGCCCTGTTCTCCTTTCCCAGCTTGGCTGCTTACGAGGACTACCGTGCTGCCATCCGGCAGGATCCGGAGGCTCAGCAGCTCTGGCAGCTGAGCACGGAGACCCGCTGCATCCGCCGCTTCGACCGGACTTTCCTCCGCCCGGCAATGCAACCGTCAGGCGGCCTGGAGACCTCATAACCCCGGTTGAGCCGCGTGGCCGACTTCTGCTCCGCAAACAGCGATCAACTCTCGTTCACTGCACGGTAATCTGGGCGAGGTGACCGTTCCCGCACCCATTGGCCCGCCGGAGGTCCTCGCGGCGCTTAATGCGTCCTTCCGGCTGCATGAGCACCCTGACGTGATCAGCCCCCTCGAGGTGTGCGCCGCGTTGGGCGTTCCACTGGAGCGGACGGTCAAGACCTTGGCGTTTGTCACCCCCGAGGACCGTCTCCTGCTGGCAGCACTGCCTGGCCATGCACGGCTGCAGTACGGCGCCCTCGCCCGCGCAGCCGGGATCCGCCGGGGCGACTTGTCCCCCGCCGACGCCGGGCGGCTGGCGCGGGCGGGGATGCAGCCGGGCGGGGTGTGCCCCGTGTCCGCGGATCGGGCTGCGGTGGTGGTGTTCGACGAGTCCGTCAGCGGCCTGGGACGTGTGCACTGCGGCAGCGGCCGGCCCGACAGCAGCATCGAGATCGAGACGGCGGAGCTCATGGCCGCCGTCCCGACAGCCGCTACGGCGCAATCGCCTGCCTCCCGGCGGACGAGCCGGCATGACCATCCGCGACGCCGCACCCTCGGACGCCGATGACGTCTACCGTCTGCTGAGCGGATTCGTGACGAGCTACGGGCCAGACCGCGCGGTCTTCGACGACGTCACGTTCCCCCGGATCATCGAAACCGCTGCAGACGGCAGAGCCGAGTTCCTGGTCGCCGAGCAGGCCTCGCGCGTGGTCGGGTACCTTCTCGCGCTGCGCGTGCCCACCCTTTTCGCTGGCGGAATGATCCTCGAACTGCTGGAACTCACCGTGGACGCGTCCGTGCGAGGCCGCGGTACGGGTTCCGCACTGATCCGGGCCGCGCAGGCAAGGGCCCGGGAGGCAAAGGACATCGAGGTGACCATGCCGACCCGCAGGGCGGCCGATTTCTATCACGGTCTGCACGCGCGCCGCCTCAGCCGTCTTACCGACTGCACCGACGACGTGTGGCGGGCCTATATCGCCCAGCGCTGGGCGGCGGCGTCTCCCGCGACCATGCGGCGAAGGTCTGCAGCAAGCTGACAGCCCGTCGCGGACAACGTCGTCCCTTTCCGACCGCCGAACCGCTGAGCACTCCACCTACAGAGCCGCCCCGGCCACCTTCACACCGGGGCGGCTCCTCTGCGTTGAGACTGAGCAGCCGATCTGGCGGACTGAGCACCTGACCTGGCGGAGCTGGGCAGGCAGATTTTGCCGGTCAGGGCGTTACCGCTGTTGTCGCCGACGACCATGGCGATGTGGGACATGAGGGTGGTGTCTGTGGCGCCATGCCAGTGCGCAACCGCGTTGACAGCGAAGCCGGTCGTTTCTACGGGATGATGAGCAGGATGCGGCCGTGGCCGCCGCCGGCGTCGACGTGGTCGTGGGCCTTGGCGATGTCGTCCAGCGGGTAGCGGTCGCGGACGTCGACGGTGAGGGCGCCGACGGCGGCTGCGGAGGTGAGGTCGCGGGCGGCCCGACGCTTGGCCTCGGCAGGGAAGTCGTCGCTGCCGAGCAGCCGCAGGGTGACGTTGTTGAACAGCAGAGGCCAGAAGGGGATCTCGGTGCGGTCCGCGCGGGTGGCGTAGGCGGCGATGACGGCCTCGTTGGCGGCGACGGCGTTGTCGAGGTCGGCGTTCTCGGACAGCGTGACCTCGGCGATGCGGTCGACGCCCCGTGGCGCGTACGAGCGGATGGCCGCTGCGGGGTCGCCGGTGTCCAGGGCGACGGCGTGGGCGACGACGGCCGGGTCGACGCGGTCGAGGTCCGCGGTTCGGCGGACGGTGGCGATCACGGTGGCGCCGGCCCAGTGGGCGAGCTGGGCGGCCAGTGAGCCGACGCCGCCTAGAACTCCGTGGACCAGGACCAGCCGGCCGTCGACCGGGCCGTCGGCGAAGACGGTGCGGTGGGCGGTGATACCGGGGATGCCGAGGCTCGCGCCCAGCTCGTCGCTGAGGTGGTCGGGTAGCGGGACGGCCAGATCCGCAGGGACGACGGTGCACTGGGCGGCCGTGCCGAAGGGGCGGTAGGACTGGGCCCCGTACACCCAGACTCGTTGCCCGACGCGGCGGGCGTCGACTCCGGCGCCCACGGCGTCGATGACTCCGGCGCCGTCGCTGTGCGGGATCACCCGCGGGAAGGGCATGGACGAGCCGAGCCAGCCGCGCCGCTTCTTGGTGTCGCCGGGGTTGACGCCCGAGACGGTGACGCGGACGCGGACCTCGCCGGGGCCGGGGACGGGGTCAGGGAGTTCACCGACGTGCAGGACATCGGCGGCTGGGCCCTGGGCGTCGTACCAGGATGCAAGCATGGGGGTACCTCCGTGGACAGTCAGCTCGCGGGAGCGGCGGGCGCATGCGGTTCGCTGTCGGTGCATCCGGTGTCGAATGCGGGCGGTTCCTCCCCGAGGGTCTCGCGCAGCCAGGTCCGTTCGGCGCGACTGGTGGCGCGGGCGGTGAGCAGCATGCCCCGCCGGTAGGGGTCGGCGACCTCCTCGGCACGCAGGGGCCGCTCGTTGTCGTAGAAGAAACTCGCCGGTTCTTCCAGGAACTCCACGTCTCTGGAGAGGGGCACAGCAAGATGCCATCGCAGTCCACCGAGTCAGTGATGAACCGTTTCATCGAGTTCATCAACACGGGCAACGAGGACCTCGCCCGCGAGGTCATTTCTCCGGACGCGGTGTTCCACGCACCCAGCCACCCGGAACCGCTGCGGGGGCCCGATGGGTACATGGAAGTCCTCGGGATGATGCGCAGCGCCTTCCCCGACGTCCAGTGGACGCTGGAGGAGACGGTCACCGAAGGCGACACCGTGGCCGCGCGGTTCACCATGTGGGGAACCCACGACGGTGAATTCTTCGGGATCCCGGCGAGCGGCAACAAGATCTCGGTGCAGGCCATGAACTTCTACTACCTGGCCGACGGCCGGATCGTCGGCGAACGGGGCCAGCCCGACCTCCTTGGGGTGATGCAGCAGATCGGTGCCGTACCGGGGCCGTGAGCCCAGTCGCGCTGGGTACCTTTTCGCGCGCTCCGGCACAGCGGAGCCATCTCTCACTGGCGTGGCTGCACGTGAAGACCGCGCAGTGGAGCGACGGGGCCGCCGCCCTGCCCGGCATCTGAGCTGATCAGACCCGCCAGGTCAGATGCTCAGCCGCCAGATCGGCTGCACAGTCACATGCGTCTCGGGCCCCAGAGCACCCCACAGAACCTGAACAGATGAACTTGACAGGGAACGTGGCGGGTGACGGCGTCCGGGCCGGCGAGGTGAAAGACGCCGGCCGCATCGGACAAGGTGAGCTCCCACAGTGCGGCGGCCAGGTCGCCGACGTGGACTGGGCATCGGACATCGTCGGTGAACAGGGCCCCGTCCCGTGTGCCGGCGGCCAGGGCGTGCACCAGGCGTTCGTTCTCGGACCGGCCATGGCCGATGATCAGCGAGGTCCGTGCGACGACGGTGCCCGTGCTCAGGAGCCGCACGGCCGTCTCGGCCGCCGCCTTCCGGCCGCCGCCTTCGCGGCCCCGTACGGTGTCACTGGGTCGGGTAGAAACGTCTCGTCGTACAGGTCGTCGCGGCCGGAGAACACGGCGTCGCTCGACACGTGAACCAACTTGATGCCCCGTTGCGCCGCAACTTGGGCCAGGCGCATCCCGCCCTCGGCCGTGACCGCCCACTCGGCTCCGCCGCTGCTCGCGTTGATGACCGTGGACCAGGGTGTGGCGCAGCCTGGCACTTCGTTGTCCATGGCTTCATCCTGGCCCCCTTCGTGCACCGGGCCCTCAGCCGACTCTGCCGCGCAGGCCATCGGTCAAGTTCAGCGGCAAACGGTCAAGGTCCGATGTCCGGACACGCGCGCCGCATCGGTGTCCCGTGCCACTGGATCTTGACCGTTTGCCGTCGGACTTTGTCGGACGCGAGTTTGTGTCATCGGAGTTTGATCGCCGCAGGTCAGCGACTCAGCGCACCTTCGGTGCGCGCCGGGTGCGTGGTAGAACCCGTGGCGCGCTGGAGGTGCTTCGGTCTGCCCTGACGGCCATCTGCACGGGTACAGCCTGTCGTCACCGTTCCGTCACAAGTAGTCGCCGCACGGAACCCTGCCGCTCTCCCGCCCTGTCTGCACTCACGTACCACGACCACGCGTACCGCGGGGCAACAACCGACGACCGAAACCCGCGGACGAGACGACTCAGGGGGACGACAGCATGGGGCACAGCAACGGCATTCGCAGGGCGGCTCTGGCGACGACGGCGGTCACGGCCGTCGCGGCGGCGGTGACCGGCATCCTGCCCGGCACCGCCATGGCGGCGAGCACCACCACCTCCACCCCGCCACCCGCCTGCCTGGCCTCCGCCCTCCAGGTCAGCGCCCGGCAGGCCGTCCACCGGCCCGTCGGGACCGGGACCGGGGCGGCGGTCGTGCAGTTCACCAACGTCTCCCGGAGGACGTGCGTCCTGAAGGGCCATCCGACGGTCGCGGGCGCCGGCAACGGCTCCCCCGCCCACAACACCCCGCTCAAGGTCACCCGCACCGGCAGGGCGGCCACCGTGACGGTCCGGCCGCACGGCAGGGCGTGGGTGAAGCTGACCTTCGTCCAGGTCCAGGGAGAGGCCGACGGCTACTGTGTGTCGGGCAGGGACCCGGTGGCGTATCCGACGATGGTCATCGGGCTGCCGCACTCCGGGAAGCACCAGGTCGCCCTGAACGACGGGGTGTGGGCCGAGTGCGACAACAAGGTGACCGTCACCCCGGTCTCGGCGGTCAAGCCTTCCTGACCCCACCGTCCCCACCAATCGAGCAGCCTGCACGACGATCGCAAGGCTATGACCTGCACGTTTACGAGGAACTGCACATAAGTGCAGGTCGGCGACTCAGCGCACTCGGCGCGCTGAGTCGCTGACCTGCGGTGATCAAACTCCGATGACACAAACTCGCGTCCGTCGAAGTCCGATGGCGAACGGTCGAGATCCAGTGGCACGGGACAATCGATGACGCGGCCGGATGACGCTGCACCGTTCTCTCCCACGTTGGTGTTGACCTGGGCTTCTACCGTCCGGGGGCCGGCCGGCGGACGCTGATGACGCTCTGGCGCGCCATGTCTCTACTTCCTTCCTCCTCCTCTTTCGTTCAGAGAGATGGGCTGGGACAGCGTCATCAGCGTCATGGGGTTACTGGTCGGTGGGGAACGTCCCAGGTTGTGGCCCGTGCGGACCGGGTGCCGGGCGCGTCATCGGCAGCGTCAGCACGGCGTCATCTCCTCGCGGGCGAGGCCCTCCCCCGGTGCCCTGTGCCAGCACAACTTGAGCGCGTGCCATCGAAGGCTGATGACCGGGTCTTTCGTGACAGCGAAGGTTGATCGCCCTGCTGGGGCCGGGAGATCAGTCCGCGTCCGGAGCCCTGTCGCTCCTGTCCACTAGCCTGATCACTTTGGTGGGCACGGACGGAGTGATCCTGTGCTCTGAGGGGGAGACGTCATGAGTGACGGCATTCAGTGGCTTGTGGACCAGGACAACTGGCGGCACGGCGTCGTCTTCGCCCGCGACATCGAGCCGGAGGAGCTGGGCGTACGGATGGGCGGCACGCCGGGATCCATCGTGTCACCGATCACGGACACCGAGGCCTGGAGCCTGGTCCTGGACCTGGCGACTGACGACGATGACGTCGTCCGGGTCGGCGCCTGGGGTGATTGGTCCTTCGCCGTTGAGTACGGGATGAGCGACGGAGGTGACAGGCTGGCGGAGATCTCCCGGAACGGCGTGGAAGGCATCCACCTGGATCCTTCCCCGGACCATCCGCCAGCGATGTTCTCCTATGCCAGAGACGGTGTGGAAGTCTGCAGTTTCGGAATCGGCGAAGAAGTCTGGCGATGGGGTGAGCAGCCGGACCTGTTGCTGCCGGAGCTGATCGCGGCTGGGGTGCTACACCCGGACGGCGAGTACGCACGACCGACAGGCGAGTCCTACCTCGACCGCGACCGCCACACACTGGCGCTCATAGAGAAGCGATTCGGTCTTTGCCTACCCCGCGACGAAGTGGTGAACCAGCGCCTGCCCGCCTTCCTCATCGGCTGAGTAGCAACTTCGGATCGACGCTCGGCAAGGGGCCAGGGTCCGATGGCACGCGCGCCGGCGGTCGCGGTGTGCAGTCTGAGCGACGACCCGGAGCTGTGGAACCTCAAGGTGCGCTCCACTACGAACCCTGTGCAGCTGGCGATGGCTACGCCTCGCCGGCGCCCGGGAACCCGTCATGCAGGTGCTGCGGCTCGTCGGCCTCGACAACACCCTCATCGACATCCATCCGACCGTCGAGCAGGCCCTCCACGCCTGACGACTCACCCGTACTGCTCCGGCGGATCGCGCCATGAGCGGTGTCGCACCGCGGCGTCCAGTTCCTCGCCCAGCGGTTCGGGCAGCGGATGGCGCCCCAATGCCCAGCGGATCAGGGTTTCCGCGACCGTGTGCAGTTTGGTGTTGAGGTGCTGGGAGACCTCGCGCAGCACCTCGAACCCGGCGGCCGGCGGCAGCCGGTGGGCGGCGATGAGGACGCCGATGTTCTGATCGACCGTGGCGTGGGAGTCGATGGCGTGCCGTAGCTGGGTGTTTCCTGCTCTAAACGGGCCAGCCGGGCGTCACGCGTTTCCCCTGCAGGGAGCCGCTGAGCACGGGAGGTCGTCATCACTGCTTCTCCGCATGGGGGCCAGGGTCTCCACTACGCCTGCCCCCAACCAGGTCACCGAGACGCCCTCCCCCAGCCGGACGCGAAGATCACACTTGGCGTGCGACGGCGTGTGCGCACGTCCGGGGACGCGCCCCCGGCCTATCTTCGGCCACGACATCGACATCCGGAGTAAAAGATATGAAAACGGATGAAATGGTTGGTTCGGTGGCTGCGCCGAGGGCGTCCGCCGGATCGCCGGCGCGTCAACCGGGGCCAGGTCCGCTGCTCCTCGCAGGCGCGACGGCCGTCGGCCTGGTCGCGGTACTCGTGCTCACCGGCGCGGAGTGGCTGGAGCGGCCCGCCTTCGCCGCATGGCGCACCGTCTGCCTGGCCATCACTGTCCAGGTGCTGCCCTTCCTCCTCCTGGGCACGGCCCTGTCCGGCGCGATCAACGCCTTCGTGCCGGCCGACCTGTTCAGCAAGGCGCTGCCCCGGCATCCCGCCCTCGCCGTTCCGGTGGCCGGCGTTGCCGGGGTGGTGCTGCCGGGCTGTGAGTGCGCCTCGGTGCCGGTCGCGAGCAGTCTGATCTGCCGGGGCGTCACCCCGTCCGCCGCCTTCGCTTTCCTGCTCTCCGCGCCCGCGATCAATCCGATCGTGCTCACCGCCACGGCCGTCGCCTTCCCCGGCAACCCCGCGATGGTCGCCGCCCGGCTGCTCGCCTCGCTCGCCACCGCCGTCATGATGGGCTGGCTCTGGCTCTGGCTGGGGCGTGCGAAGTGGCTGCAGCCCGCCGCGCGCGATGCCGGCCATCAGGCCGGCCACAGCCGCCTCAACGAGTTCCGGCTCGGCTTCCAGCACGACTTCCTGCACGCAGGCGGCTTCCTCGTGCTCGGCGCCATGGCCGCCGCCACCTTCAACGTGGCGGTGCCGCGCTCGGTGCTGGATACCTTCTCCGGCTCCCCTTGGCTCTCCGTACTGTTCCTGGCCGGGCTCGCCGTCGTCCTGGCGGTCTGCTCGGAGGCCGACGCCTTCGTCGCCGCCTCGCTCGCCGGCTTCTCGCCCACCGCGCGGCTGGCCTTCATGGTCGTCGGCCCGATGGTCGACCTGAAACTGATCGCCCTTCAGGCGGGCACCTTCGGCCGGGCCTTCGCCTGGCGCTTCTGCACCGCGACCACCGTCGTGGCGGTCATCGCAAGCGCCCTGATCGCAGGTGCGCTGCTGTGAGACGTCACGTACAGGTGATCCTGCTGGCCCTGACGGGCATCGGCCTGCTGCACGCCGCTCTCTTCACCGACCTCTACCTGCGCTACGTCAAGGAGGGCCTGCGCCCGCTACTGATCATCTCCGGGGTGCTGCTGTTGCTGCTCGCTGTGGCAGGGGCGGCTACGGGCAGGGGACACACCGCACACGCCGACCGTGCGCACGGCCACGACCACAGCCGCGCGCCCCGCATCGCGTGGCTGCTTTTCCTGCCCGCGCTGAGTCTCCTCTTCTACGCGCCGCCGGCCCTGGGCGCCTACACGGCGGCACGCTCGAACGACAAGACGGTCAAGGAACACAAGGGCTTCGACCCGCTGCCCGCGACCTCGCCGCTGCCCATGACCCTCACGGACTTCACCAGTCGGGTCCAACAGGACCGCGCTCTGGCCATCAAGAACCGCACCGTCCAGATGACAGGGTTCGCCACTCCGGCCGGACGGGGCAACGGCTGGTATCTGACCCGCATCATCTTCACCTGTTGCGCAGCGGACTCACAGTCCGTCAAGGTCCGCATGTACACCACCACCGCCCCACCCGCCGACAGCTGGCTGACAGTGACCGGCACCTGGCACCCCAGAGGCAGACTCGGCACCAAGACAGCTGAAGCCGCCCTGGACGTCCGAACCATCCGCCACGTCTTCCCACCCGTCAACGCCTATACGGACGACCTCCCCCTCACCCCCTCATAACCTTGCAAGGGCACGATGGAGCACCGGGCCGGGGAGGAAACGCCCTGACCGACTGGGGCCAGATCGGCTACGGAGCCGCGCTGTCCCCGATCGCCGCATCCGCGCTGCTGGCGGGCGCCACGCGGCGGCGCCGTCCGACCGTCATCGTCACCGGTGCGTTGGCAGCCGCGGCCGGTCCGATCGCCGGGAACCCCATCCTGCGTGCTGCTCACGGCGACCAGTTTTCACGGACGCGCCCCTCGCCGTCTTCCCCGTCAGCTGGCAGGACACCGGGTCGGGCGTCTTCGCGTTCGCCGCCGCGGCGAGCACCCTGCAACGACTGGCACGAGACCCGAAAGACGCGGCGCAGGTCTGAGCCTCTACCAAGCCGTCCGAGAACTCCAGACCCTTCTCGCCGCCCGGGCCGGCGCCTGCCCCACCTGCCACCGCGACATACCCACACCCATACGGACCTGACCAAGCCCTATCAGAAGGTTGAGCATGTGACGGCACGGCGGGTTTGGTCCTCGGCCTCTACTGCGTCGGGCTTGGGCTGGGCGGTGCGCCGGTAGCGGCGCCGCCCTTCGAGAACCTTGGTGACGGGGACGCCGTACCAGCGGTTGGCGCCGCCGCAGGTGTCGTCCGGCTCGGGCCGGCGGCCCCGGCTGCGGTCGGCGCGGATCGTGGCGGCGGTGACGCCGATCCGGGCGGCCTGGGGCTCGCGGGCGGTGCAGAGGCGCTGCGGCCCGAGCTCGGGGCAGCTGCCGGATAAGAAGCGCCGAGTGTCCTAGAGACGGGCTGGGTATGAGATCCCGTTGCCGGAGCCGCAGGGTGGGACGCACCGAATGCCCTAGAGGGGGGCTGAGCGCCGTGAGACCGCGTGGGTGGGAGGGCACCGGGCCCGCTCTTGGCAGTCGCCGTACCGGAAGGCGGGTGCGCGGGAGTTTCGGCGGGCGTCGCTGCTTCCCGGTCATCGCTCCCGCTAGTGCTCGATGGGACGGCAAGAGTCGCGCCCAGGGCCACGGAGAGGGCCAGGGCCGCGCCCGCTGCCAGGCGACGGCTGTGGCGAGTGCCGCCGGGGAGGTTGCGCCGGGTGACTGCCGCCTCCCGAGGCAGCGTCGGAAGGCGTGCCTCGGAGGGTGCCGAGGGCGTCAGCGGGTATGGATCAGGTCCGGCGTGCCGGGAGGCGAGGGCTTGCGCGCACTGCTCGGCGTCCGGGCGGGCCTCCGGGTCCTGGGCGGTCATGGCCCGCAGCAGGGCCGCGAGTTCCGAGGGGAGCCAGGTGGGGACTTCGGGTGGGCGGTGCAGGCGGGCGACTGTCGCTTCCAACGGGGTGCCCTGGTATTCCAGTTCGCCTTTCAAGCACTCCAGCAGGACCAGGCCGAGCGCATAGACGTCGGCGGCCGGCCCGATCTGCCTGCCCTCAACCTGCTCCGGTGCCAGATAGGCGGCGGTGCCTATCAGCACGTCCGGTGCCGTATGGCGGGTGGCGTTGGCCAGGCGCGCGATGCCGAAATCAGCCAGGTGAGGAGCACCGGCCGCGTCGAGGAGGATGTTCGACGGTTTGATGTCACGGTGCACGACGCCGGCCCGGTGGACATACGCCAGCACCCGCGCGAGGGCGGCACCCACATCTACCACACGCCGCTCAGGCAGCGCTCCACAGGCCAAAAGGCTGCGCAACGTGGGACCCTTGATCAGTTGCATGACCAGGTAGGTGCGGTCGTCGTGGCGGCCGGCGTCGTAGACAGTGACCAGTCCCGGGTGCTGCAGGCGGGCCAAAAGGACGGCCTCCGCGGTGAGACGGTCCTCCGTCTGCGGGTCCGGGCCCGGCCGGAACACCTTGACGGCCACGGACCGCCGAAGGCGCGTGTCAACACCCTCGTACACGTCGGCCATGCCTCCCGATCCGATTCTCACGCCCAACCGGTAGCGGCCGGAGAGGGCATCAACGGGCTGCTCATCCGCTGGAACGGGCGCTGGCGTCGGCGGGGCTGCTGATTGGCGGGCCTTCATCTGGTTCTCCGTTGCTGTCACCGCGTACCGGACTCGGCCATGGGCCATGCTGCGAGGCGGGTACACGCAGTCTGCGTCAGATATCCGGACCAAGTCGGCGCAGCGACGAAAACGGCCCCGCTTTCCCCGTGGCGGCGCATTGCGGCAGGTCAGGCAAGCTGCCAGCCGGACAACTGCCGTCGTCGCCGACCTCGGCCGTCAGCCGCTTCCCCGGCAGGTCACTGACCGGTAGCCGACAGCCGTGGCGTTTCGGCCGCCAGGTAGCGGGCGGGCTCCCAGAGGCGCCAGCGCACATCGTGCTGTTGTCCTTGCGGCGATGGACTGTTGCAGGGGACCGGGGTGGGGACGCAGGAAGCCGTTCGCCTCCCGCCGAACGCGCGCATGAGGTCGACGTCCGGCAGCCCGGAGTCCGGGCGGGGCCCGCTCGCGCCCTGGTGCGTCGGCCAGTCGTGCCGGTACTGGACAACACCGGTGGGGGCCGCGAGGTCCGGGACATGGTCCAGGTTTCCGGCGGTGGAATGGACCGGGTCGAGGGGCCTGTTCTGCCACTCGGCCATGCCGTCCATGACCTTGTCGGTGATCGTGGAGATGGTCTGGCGGGATCCTTCGGCGCCATAGACCTCGGCCAGATGGGCCTGGACCTCACCGGGCGTCAGTCCCTTTGCGGACAGCGAGATCACCATCTCGTCCACGCCGGACAGGCGCTTCTGCCGCTTCTTGACGATCTTCGGCTCGAAGCTGCCCTCGCGGTCGCGGGGCACAGCTATCTCGACCGGGCCGACGTCCGTCAGGACGGTCTTGGCCCGGGTCCCGTTGCGGCTGTCGCCGCCGTTCTTCCCGGCAGGGTCGTGCTTGTCATAGCCGAGGTGGTCGGTGATCTCGCCTTCGAGGGCGGACTTCCAGGAGCCGCTTACTGGCTCTAACAAAAGCTGTTTACAGTCCCGCGCGATGTCGAGGGGCACCTCTGTCCCGTCGTGGAAGCCAGATGCGCCGGTCGGGAAGAGTCCGTCGAGCCCGAAGCCCTCCAGCGGCTGCTCGACGCCGAAGTGCATGGGGGACGGGAGCTTCGGCTCGCGAACGTCCAGGTGATCGATTCCGGTGCTCATTGCAAAGGCCTCGACCGCTTGAAGACAGGCCGCCTCGACCTGGCCATGATCGCTGACCGTGTCCTCGGGGCCACCGTAGTGACCGTGTTCATCACGGTCGGCGGGGTCGTACTTGGTGACGCGATAGACGTAGGGCAGCACATCCCCATCTTCCAGCATGGGCCGGACCCGGCCCTGGGAAATGCCATGGGAGTTGGGACTCAGGTGCAGGAACGTGTCCTGAGACGACGGGGGAATCGCTGGTCAGTCGTAGTGCGCTATGCCGTGAGCCACCGCATGCGCGGCCTCGCAGTTGGCCTCGCCCTCTGCTGGCTGGCACTCGATGTGCAGGTCGAATCCCATGCCCCTTCCTCCCTGGTGTCGGGGATGTACGAGAGGCCTTCCCTCGCGCTTCCTGAACTCGCCCCGGTCAGACGGCCCCCACGGGTCCCGACGGCTCCCGTGAACCCGGCGAGCCGTTCCGTGAACGTACGGCGACTCGCACCACGCCCAGGATCCGTTCGAGGGGGAAATAGCCGAACGCCCGGGAGTCGAAGCTCGCCGACTGGTTGTCGCCCAGCAGTACGGCCATGCCGTTCGGTACCCGGTCCTCGGCCACGTCGGCGAGTGTCGGGACGTCCCGGCGCGGGACGGGGTCCCCGGGCAGGGCCACGACACGCTTGATCATCCACCGGCGCTGGGACACGAGGGACGGGGCCGCCTTCGCCGCGAGCGCCCGCTGTCTCCAGCCGCTGGTGCCGAACGGGGACTCGACGACCACCACCCTGCCGACCTTGAGCCGCGTGCCCCGGATTGCCAGCACCTGGTCACGGTCCCGGTAGGCCGGTTCCATGCTGACTCCGTCCACGGTGACGGCCACCAGACGGCGGGTGAGCGCGGCGGTGACGACCGCGGCGCGGTCCGCGATCATCGTCCGGCCGCCGCTTCCACCGGGTCGGCCGGACCGACGGTGCCCGGGCCATGCCCGTCGTCCGTGTACCCGTCGGCCTGGAGGGCGAACAGGCGCGCGTACTCGCCCCCAGACCCGAGCAGTTCGCGGTGGCTGCCTTCCTCCTTCACCTGGCCGTCGCCGAGTACGGCGATCCGGTGCGCGTCGCGCACGGCGCTGAGCCGGTGTGAGATCAACAAGCTGGTGCGGTCTGCCCGGTGGCGGCGGATCGAGAGGTGGATCTCGTGCTCCGCCTCGGCGTCCAGTCCCGCGGAGGGTTCGTCGAGGATCATCAGGTCGCGTCCTTCGCGGATGAAGGCCCGGGCCAGGGCCAGGCGTTGGTGCTGGCCGCCCGAGAGCAGCGTTCCTGGCCGGTGTTCCTCTGCGGGAACGTCGTGGTGGAAGGTGCGCGAGAGCATCGTGTCGTATCCCTGGGGCAGTTGGGCGAGTTTCTCGTGCATGCCCGCCTTGGCCGCCGCGGCCTCGATCCGGTCGCGTTCCTCCAGCAGCCGCAGGTCACCGAGTCCGATGTTCTCGGCAGCGGTCATGTCGTAGTGCTGGAAGTCCTGGAAGAGCGTGCTCATCCGTGCGCGCAGCTCCACCGGATCGGCGTCGCGCAGGTCGACTCCGTCCCACAGCACGGCGCCGTGCGTGGGATCGTAGAAGCGGCACAGCAGCTTGACGAGCGTGGACTTGCCGGCACCGTTCAGGCCGACCAGGGCCAGGGAACCGCCGTGCGGGATGAACAGGTTCAGGCCGCGCAGCACCCAGTCATGGTCCGGGGCGTAGCGGAACCAGACGTCGCGCAGTTCGATTCCGTGTCGCAGGGGGTTCAGCGGCACCGGCTCAGCGGCCACGGGAAGGTCGGGTTCGGCCTCGACGACCTCCAGGTAGTGGTCGAACATGAGCAGCGCGCGCTGGGACGCCGCGAGCTGGATCAACAGGCTGCCGAGCGAGCCCTGCACACCATCGACCGCCGCCACGAACATCGTGACCCCGCCGACTGTGAGGTCGCCGGTGTGGGCCGCGAACACCGCCCACACCAGACCGGCTCCGGAGACGAGGCAGGACAGCACTTCCAGGACGCTCTGCACTTTGGTCTGGCGTGCGTCCACGGACTGGGTGACGGCGTTGGCCGCCCGCCGCTCGGCCAGCACCCGCGACCGCAGGAAGTCACCGATCGCGAAGAGCCGGATCTCCTTCGCCGCGGTGGGTGCGGCGATCAACCGGGCGTAGAAGTCCTCCCTGCGCTCGATCCTGCCCACTTCGAGCACGGCACGGGCCTGGTGCCGGGACAGGGCGAGCTGGGCCACGAGCGAGGGCACGCCCGCCGCGAGAACGACGAGCGCCATCACCGGGTTGAGCGCCACCAGCGACACCATGAACCCCGTGACGGTCAGCAGGGAGCGGCCCGCGGACAGCGCCGCGTCCGCGAGCTGGCCCGCGACCGTCCTGCCCACGTCCTGGGCCACCCGCAGGCGGTCCAGGAAGGCCGGATCCTCCAGCCGTCCCAGGCCGGGGTGGCGGCCCACAGCGGTGAAGAGCCGGTCCTGGGCCAGCAGCCCCACCTCACGGTCCACCACCCCCCGCAGATAGCGGGCGGCCAGCGGGCCGATGCCCACGATGATGGCCGCCAGCACGTAACCGAGCGCGGGGATGAGCAGCGTCCGCAGATCCGCGTCGTGCGTCAATCCGTCAATCAGGAGCTTCGTCATCCACGCGATCAGCACCGGTACCAGGCCGGACGTGAGGGTGAGCGTCGCGTAACCGACCGAGGCCCAGGGCGCCGCAGTGGCACACAGGACGACGGCGGCGGTGACGCGCCGGCGCGCGGAGCGTGTGTGCCCGGTCCCGGTCCCGATCTCCGAGGAAGCCGGTACGCGTCGGCGGAGCGATCTCACCGGGCCGGCACCGGTACGTCGAGGTCGATGTTGTCGGCGGTGACGACGGGGCGGCCGTACTCGGGGCTGGGCGAGACGACCAGCACGGCAGGGAATCCCTGGAGGTCGAAGGCCTTGCTCATCTCCCCCTTCTCGGTGGTGGACTCGCGTACCACCCGGGCCACCGGACGCAGCCGCTCCAGCATGTCGGCGGCCTCCTCCGGCTCGCCCACGACGACGGCGAGCACCTTGTCCCGGCCGCCGGGGAACGAAGGGGCGAAGTCGACGAACTTCGGCAGCTTCTCCTGGCACGGGCGGCAGCTCGGCGAGAAGAAGGCGACGAGGGTGTCGCCGTGCCGCAGACTCGCGTCGTCCACCGGCTCGGCGTCCAGGGTGAGGGTGGTGAACTCGCCGATCTCGTCACCCATGCCGACCGAGACGGGCGGGTTAGAGCTGCCGTCGCGGTTGAGGATCTCGGCCTGGTCCCGCAGGCGCTTGATGATGCCGAGGCTCAGCACGAGGTTGAGGATGCACAACGCCCCGACGAAGACGAGGGCGGCGATCACGAGGGGCACGGTGTTTCTCCTGTCGGATGGTGGTGGGCATGGTGGCGGGCGACGCGGCGGTGCCCGTACCCGGCAAAAAGAGCTCCACGAGTTCGTCGAGCACGGTGAAGAGTGCGCCGCACACGAGCCCGATCACGATCGTCAGGGCGACTGCGCCGGTGGTGCCGCCGGAGCCCGGACCGACCAGGGCCGCGACACCGGCCGGGACGGCCAGTGCCAGGTTGCGTACCGCCTGCCAACCGCTGACGGGTGTCGCGGAAGCCCCGAAGCAGCGGCAGGCCGTGGCCTGACCCCGCCATACGGCGAACGCGATACCGACAGCGAAGGCGAGCAGCAGACCCGTCGCGAGCCAGGCGCCGTACCGGAACGCCCCGGGCAGTGGCGCGATCAGCAGCCCGCATACAGCGAACTCCAGAGCCACCACAGCGGGAGCCAGCAGCCTGCGCGCCCCGGGCACGGGGGCCAGTGCCTCGACCGCCGCGGCGAAGTCGACGAAGGACTGGCGGCCACGGACCTTGCTCACCGCGGATACCAGGAAGACCAGACCGATCAGACACCTGATCCAGGTCGAGAGATAAGGCTCCACGATCCCCCAGAGTTGCTAGGTCGAGTGGGCCGGCGCATCCGTCCTGCGCAGGGGGCCTTCGCCCCCGCCCGGACGCTGTGGAGCGGGGCCCGACGCCGACGCCCCGGGCCCCACGAGCACGGTCAGCAGTAGCAGTTCAGGTAACCGCCGGCGGTGCCACAGCACGGAGCGTTGTAGCGGCACCAGGTGTTCACGTTCTGGTAATGGTTGGCCACGTTGCACTGCCAGCACGCGTTCCAGCAGCCCTGCGGCCCGACCTGCGCCGAAGCGGAAATCTTGGGCACAAATCGCTCGAGCAGGGCCTGCCCTGCAGATTCCAGCATGCGAAGCATGTCACTCTCCCCTCTAGGTCAATCGGCCCGACGTTCGTCGGATGAGCGACCTTGGCATTCGGTCGGTCGGCCGGTATTGAAGGAAATCGACATTGGATTTTTTCGACATGCACGGCAGGTACGGGACGCAACGCTGCAGCGGATTCCCGCCCATTCGGGGCGAGTGAGACCGCTGCGCGGGATTCAGCCTTCTTGCAGAATGCTGGTAATGCGACTGGCCATCCGGTCGACACCCCCTCCCCCACTCTGATATTCGGCGAGAAAACGTAGCGGCGGGCGTCCGGTCAGCGCGGTGAACTCCCGTGTCAGATGCGCCTGATCGCAGAACCCGCAGCTGGACGCGGCCTCACCGGGACTGCGGCCGGCCGTGAGCAGCGCCGCCGCGTGCTGCAAACGCAGCACGCGGGCCAGCCGTTTGGGAGTCAGCCCGAGCTGTTCCGCGAACCCGCGCTCGAGCTGGCGCTGGCTCCAGACGAGACTTTCGGCCAAGGCGGTGATCTTCAGGCGGCCGTGGGAACGTTCCAGCCGCTGCCAGGCCTCGACCACCCGAGCGGCCGCACGGGGGCCGCCCTCGCGGCAGCGCAGCAGGAACTGGTCGACCACGGCGAATCGGGAGGACCACCCCGAGGCCCGTGCGAGCTGCTCCGCCAAGTGATCGACCCGGACACCGAGCAGCTCGGAGAGCTCCACCCCGGGCTCGGGCAAGTCCCCGAGGGCCACACCGAACAGCTCGAAGGCCGCCCACGGCGCGAGCATCACCTCGACGCCACGGATCCCTCCGTGGTGCTCGCCCAGCGCTGGGCGCGTAGTGGGCGGGCTCAGCAGGGATACGACCGTGCGGGTCCGATGCGCCGCACCCACGGGTGAGATCCGCAGGGCTTCGCCGAAGCCGAGGACCAGGGTCGCCAGCCCGCACGGGATCTCCAGACGTCTGCGGACCGGCCCTGGCGCGAACCGGAATCCCCGGTAGCAGAACACCCCCGGTCCTAGCGACGCATGCGGCTGCCCCAGGGCCAGCTCCCACTGCTCCTCGGGGCATCGCAGCCGCCGCCCTGCCGGGACGTGCCTGGTCAGCAGGGAGTCGGACACCTGAGCACCCACCGTCGGCGTCGACACTGCGCGATGGCCTGGAGGTGTGTGGCCTCGGCGTCGCCCCGCAGCGCCCACACCGGGTCGTCGGACACAGCGGCGATCGCGGCAGTCGAGGCGGCGAGGGATAAATGGGGTAGTGCACGCATGGCGACTCTCCGATGGGCGTGGGGGATGGTGTGATGCACGAGCGGAGTCGAGTGCCGGCGGTCCGGTCCTCGCAGGCGTCCGCTCGCCCTCGACCGAGGCATAACGGCGGGCGATTTTCGGTCAGGTGCCGAATTCGTACGCCTCAAGAACAAGCGGACAGCGCTGTGTTGTGCGGGAAGGCCCGGGTGAAGTGGGCCAGCCCGTCATCCGGTACGCGACGCTCGGCGGGCCGTAGGGAGGGATGGGCAATCGGCTCAAATCCCCGTGCAAGGGAATCCGTGGCGGTCACCCATAGCCGTGCGCACTTCATGCGGTCGTGCCGGGATTCCGTATGCGGGTCTCGTAGCCGGACGACATCGCTCGATTCAGCCATGTTCCCTCCCCGTTACGGAGACTGCTCCGCGGGGCCAAGAATCACACAGCGCCTTTCGCCACCGCCAGACCACGTAATGCCATTGGCTTGGTCTGTTCGCTCGGGCCGCCGTCGGCTTGAGCCCGACGGGTTTCACTGACCGGCTCTCCCCCGCCGGACCCTGCCGCGCCGCGGCCCAGATCTCCCTGCGCGGTGACGTACCTCTTCACCATGAAGGCTCAACTGGGGGCAGACCTAATACTCCAGTCGTAGATCGCGACCTGACGCGGTGTCATCTATGTTGACTCGGTCGACGAGGATGATGGCGGCCGGGTGCATCGGCATGTTCCGGATCTACTGTTTGTCCAGCGGATGCCCCAGTGGGGTCGGCTTCACAGTTGGGTGCGTCGCTCGGCGGCGTCGAACGCGGGCGCGAGCGGGGCCAGGGCCGCGCGGAGCTGGTCGGGCAGTGAGCCGGAGGGCACGACGAGTCCTCCGGCGCCGAAACTGTCGGCGGCCTCTGCGTTCCCGGTCGGCCGGAGCCAGCCTTCCAGCGCGATGCGAACCGCCGCGGCCACGCTTGCCGCGAGAACGCGGGCTGTGTGCGCTCCGGTGTCACCTAGGCGTTCGGCGATCACCGCCGTGAGAGGGGGCTCGATGTCGGCGGTGGTGTCGAGGAATGCGTCGCGCAGCGCGGTCCTGGTGGTGATTAGCAGCAGCGCCTGCTGTTCGCGCTCGCCGGTGTTCGTGTACTGCTCGACCACTGCTTCGGTGACGGCGTCGGCCAGGTGCACTCCTGCGGGCCGGGCCGTGACCGCCGCCGCGATCCGTGCCTCCCGGTCCGCGGTAACAGCGGAGACGATCGCCTGCTCGCGGCTGGCGAAGTAGTTGTTGTAGGTGCGCGGCGAGACCCCGGCGGCCTCGGCGATGTCCTCGACCCGCACCTGGTCCGGTCCGCGCTCCACGGCCAGGCGCAGGGCCGCTTCGCGTAGCGCCTCACGCGTGGCCTGCTTCTTCCGCTCCCGCAGCCCTGGCGGTGGTGTCGTCACGGTGCCAGTGTCCCATGCATGAGTGCGTGCACGCAAACTTGCGTGCACGCACTTTCCCTGTCAGCCTCGACCCGCCCGAGACCGACAGAGAGGACGTCACCATGCGAGCAAGAGGAATGACCTACGACACCGGATTCGTCGTGCACGGCCAGATATCCCGCGAGCACTTCGACCCCGCGGTGGTCCGGCGCGAGCTCGCCATCATCCGCGACGACCTGCACTGCAACGCGATCCAGATCATCGGCGGCGACCCGGACCGAATGGAGCTGGCCGCCGGCGCCGCCGCCGAGCTCGGCCTGGAGGTCTGGTTCTCGCCCTATCCGCTGGAACTGGACCCGGAGCAGATCCTCACGCTCTTCCGCGACTGCGCCGAGCGAGCGGAACGGCTCCGGCGGCAGGGGGCCGCAGTCGTATTCGTCGCAGGGGTCGAACTGAGCGTGATGAACCGCGGGTTCCTGCCCGGAGAAGGCCCCGAGGAACGGGTCGAACAGCTGATGAGCCAACCCGAGCGGCGGGCCGAAGCGATGCGCGAACTCGGCGTGCACATCAACACATTCCTCCACGACGCCGCGACCACGGTCCGCGAGCGCTTCCAGGGCAAGCTCACCTACGCATCCATTCAGTTCGAGCAGGTCGACTGGACCCCCTTCGACATCGTGACGTACGAGCTGATCCGCTCCGCCGAGGTCGCCGACCGGTTCCGGGACGCGGTGCGCACCCTGGCCCAAGGCCCGAAGCCGCTCGCCATCACCGGGTTCGGCACCGCGGCCTACCGCGGCGCGGGAGACCGCGGCGGGCGCGTGCTGGAAGTGGTCGAGCACGACCCGCAGACCAAGGCCCCTGTACGGCTGAACGGCATATACGAGCGCGACGAAGCCGGCCAGGCCGCATATCTGAGCGAACTGCTGGAGATCTTCGACACCGAGGGCGTGGACAGCGCGTTCGTGTTCCTGTTCGCCTTGCCCGGCTACCCGCACCGCCCGGACGGCGACCCCCGGGACGACTTGGACCGGGCCGGCCTGGGCATCGTCAAACTCCTCGAAGGGCGCCGGGGGCAGACCTACCCCGACATGGAATGGGAACCCAAGGCCGCCTTCACGGCAGTGGCCCAGCGGTATCGGAAGTGACCGGCCCCGCACACGATGCCCACGGCTCGGGATCTGCACCGCGCCGCAGTGCAGATCCCGGGATGGAAACGGTATTCGCCGAACTCGCCGCAGACCTCGCGCCGGTCTACCGCCGCCGCGCCCTGCGGGCCAACGGCGTGTTGTATCTGCGCGGGTTACTGACGCCGGGCATTGCGGGCAACTGCTGGTCGATCGCGGAGGCAGTCGGCCTGGACCGGCCGTATCGCCTGCACCACCTGCTCGAACGCGCCCGCTGGGAGGAGGACACCGCAAGAGACGTGGTGCGCGCGTTCCTGACCCGGCACATCGGCGCCGACGGCGGAGTCCTGATCTTCGACGAGACGGGTCAGGCGAAGAAGGGGACGAAGACTGCGGCCGTAGGTCGGCAGTACTCCGGCACGATGGGCCGGGTCGAGAACGTGATCGTCGCGGTGTACACGACGTACGCGACCAAGCGGGGCCACGCCCTGATCGACCGGGACCTGTACGTACAGGCCGACTGGTTCGCCGATCCGGCGCGGATGGCGACGGCGGGTTTCCCTAAGGATCACGCATTCGCCACCAAGCCGGCGCTCGCCCTCGCGCAGACGAAACGGGCGCTGGCCGCCGGGATCAGACCAAAGTGTGCGACCGGGGACGAGGTGTACGGACGCAGCCGGGAATTGCGCGAGTTCTTGGAAGGCGTCAGCATCGGCTATGTGTTCGCGGTGCCCGTCGACCACCAGTTCACCACCTCCGGCGGCGGGCGCATGCACCCTGACCAGGCGCTGCACCTGGTCGAGCCGGACGGATGGAACCGCCGCTCGTGTGGAGCGGGCGCGAAGGGCCCTCGCTATTACGACTGGGCGTGGATCGCCACCGACCACCCACGCCGATGGCTGCTCATCCGTCGCTCCATCGCCGACCGGCGCGCGATCGCGTACCTCTATGCGTACGCACCCGAGGGGCATCCCTGCCCCCTGACCGACCTGATCAAGATCGCCGGGATGAGATGGAAGGTGGAGGACGACTTCCAGGACTCGAAAACCACCGTCTCACTCGACCAGACCCAGGTCAGGCGCTACCCGGCGTGGAAACGCCACGTCACCATGGCCATGGCGGCCCTCGCCCTGCTCGCCGTGCTCGCGGCCATCGACAAGACCAGTCACCCCACCCCCATCCTGCCCGACGATCCCGACCAGGACCCGCCAGCCGATTGCGGCGCGATCGCGCTGACCGTCCCCGAGGCCCAGCGACTGTTTCACCTGCTCACCACGCCCATCCGCGACCTGCCGCCGCCGGCAATGCGCGCCCGGATCGCCCGGCATCTGAACTGGTCCGACTGGCGACGACAACACCAGGCCCGAGCCCGCTGGCACCACTACCGAACCCGACTCGCCCTCGATGAATGACACCGCGTCAGGTCGCGATCTACGACTGGAGTACTAAGGGCTTGCAGGGAATCAAGGTGTTACTTCCCGTTCTGACGGTCGTTGGTGTGGTATGCGCATCCCGGACGCGACACGTGACCACTCGCTCTGAAGCTGGCGGTGTTGCTTCCGCATCTGGACGAGCGGCAACGGCGGTTGCTGGTGGCCGCAGAGGCGCGTGCTCTGGGGCATGGCGGCGTTCGGGCCGTCGCGCGAGCGGCCGCGGTCAGTGAGACCACGGTCCGCAAAGGTGTCTCCGAGCTGGAGGCCGGCGAGGAGCCCCTGGGGCGGGTGCGGCGTCCGGGTGGAGGCCGCAAGCGGGCCGCGGATCTGGATCCGGGGCTGCGGCGGCACTGTTGGCGCTGGTCGAGCCGGACATGCGGGGTGATCCGATGTCGCCGCTGCGGTGGACGGTGAAGCCGACCCGCGCTCTCGCGCGGGAGCTGACCCGAGCCGGACACCGGGTCAGTGCCGACACGGTCGCCGTCCTGTTGCGTGAGGAGGGCTTCAGTCTGCAGGCCAACGCCAAGACCATCGAGGGCAGCCAGCATCCGGACCGGGATGCCCAGTTCCGGTATCTCAACGAGCAGGCCCGCGTGCACCGGGACACTGGTCAGCCGGTGATCAGCGTGGACACCAAGAAGAAGGAGCTCGTCGGCGCGTTCAAGAACAGCGGACGGCAGTGGCTGCCCGCGGCCGATCCGGTACGGGTGAACGTCCATGACTTCGCCGACCCACAGCTGGGCAAAGCCGTCCCCTATGGCATCTACGATCTCGCGGCGGACACCGGCTGGGTCAACGTCGGCACCGACCACCACACCGCCGCGTTCGCGGTGGAATCGACCCGCCGCTGGTGGCACGACCAGGGCACGAACACCTACCCAGGCGCGACACGACTCCTGATCACCGCGGACGCGGGCGGCTCCAACGGCTACCGCACCCGGGCCTGGAAACTCGAACTAGCCACGCTCGCCGCGGAAACGGGGCTGACCATCACTGTGTTCGTCATCTGCCGCCGGGAACGTCGAAGTGGAACAAGATCGAGCACCGGCTCTTCTCCCACATCACCATGAACTGGCGCGGCCGCCCGCTGACCAGCCACGAAGTCATCGTCCAGTCCATCGCCGCGACCACCACCCGCACCGGACTGCGGGTGAGGGCAGAGCTCGACACCAACGCTTACCCGACCGGGGTCCACATCGATGACGCGGACATGGCCGCCCTGCCGCTGACCCGGCACACCTTCCACGGCGACTGGAACTACACCCTGCACCCGCAGCCACGCCCGGCCCTCCCGAGGACCAAGGCCCCGCAGACGCCGACCCTGAAATGGGACCAGACCCTGCTGGCAGACCCCACCCTGACCGGAATGTCACCACAGCAACTGGGCGCCCTCGCGCAGGCTTTGGCCCCGGACGGCGATCCCCAGCCCGGCCGCCCGCCCCCGCTCGCCTTCCCCGACCAGGTCCTTGCCGCCGTGCTCCACCTGCGGGCGGGTTTCTGTTGACTACTTCCACGTCGATTCCGAGGCGGGCACCGTGTTCGATGACGGCATTTTTGAAGCCGGTGTCGACCCAACTCTTGGAGATGGTTGGGTGCTTCTCCTTCGCCTGGTCGAGGAGGCGTATTCCCAGGGCGTTTTCCGAGAGGCTGGCGGCAGTGACGGTCACGGCGAGGATGAGGCCGATGGTGTCGGTGAGGATGCCGCGTTTCCTGCCGGCGATCTTCTTGGCGGCGTCGGTTCCCTGGCTGGTCAGGGGTACGTTGGTGGAGGTCTTCACGCTCTGGATGTCGATCACGGAGGCGGTCGGTTCGGGCTTGCGGCCGTCCTTGACGCGGGCCAGGCCGGTCAGGTGGTAGTTGAGCTGTGCGGGGATTCCCTCGTCGCGCCAGACGGCGTAGTAGAAGTAGACGGTGCCGTGGCCCGGTAAGTCGTGCGGGAGGTACTTCCAGGGGATTCCGGTGCGGTTGATGCAGAGGAGTGCATCGAATACGTCGCGCAGTTCGACTTTGGCCGGCTGTCCCGTCGGTCGGCGTTCGAGGCGGGCCTTTCTCCAGGCCGTCAACGTCAACTCAATCAGGGCCCATCGGGCGTCGGACAGGTCACTGGGGTGCGGCTTGCGCTCGCTCACGGCGTAGCGTGATCATGAGTATGGCGGAGGGGGTGGGTTCCGCTGGAACTCGGGCGATTTTGTGGTGTTTCCAAATCAGACGGGTTTTCGGGTACGAAGGCGCACGAGACGGACAGTCGAGTGCTTGGCTCTGCGGGGCACGAATAGCTTCTACCCGGAGAAGACGCCCAAAGCAGGGCATGGACAAAATTCGCATACCGAAAAAACGCTATGCGAACGCCCACTGAAAGTCGCCTTCGCCAGATACGCACCGGTCAGTCGATCACTTCAACGGAACTCGTGACGCCAGGAGCACCAGGCGGAGGGCGATCTTGACCCAGTGACCGACTGACCAGCCGAGGAACTCCGTCAGCGGCAGCGTGGTCGGGGGCTCCCCTCGCCGCCCGACCATGTTCACCGGCCAATCTCCATAGTCGCTCGGGGCGAAGCGCACGATTTCGCGCTCGGCCGGACTCTTCGCTCAGCGGCGGGCGGGGGTGGTGCTGGGCCTGTCGGACAGGGCGACGCGGGCCCTGGGTCTGAACTACGCCGAGACCGGGCTGATCACCTCTACCGGCAGGCGCTCACCAGCCTCCACCAGGCCGCGGCGCCCCTCCCGCAGGCACGCGACGCCTAGACTGCGGGGCGACAGTGCTGGCGCGGCGTAGTGCTGCCGCCTCCGCCGGCCACCTGGGACTACAGTCCTCGTCCATCGCCTACCACACGGCCTGCTTCCCCGGTGGGAGACAGTCCGGGCTCGATTCCGAGTTGATCGACAGGCCCCCCACGCGGAGCGAGCAGATCCCTCAAGAGTGCTGCGGGATGAAGGGGGTAGCGGCTGAGCGGGCCCGCTCCCACACGCCGGGCAACTGCTCCTCGGGACGCTGCTGCTCACCGTGCAGGGCGTTGAGTACCACCAGGCACCCGGTCAGGGCCGGCACGGCCCACTGCGCGAAGGCCAGGTGCCGCTGGGCGTCGTCGAGGTCGATGGGGTGCCGGGCAGCCTTTTCGGCGTCCTGCGGGTCGGAGGAGGAAGCCAGCTCCACCTTCTTGCCCAGAACTCGGGCGTAGGCAGTGGCGGCCAGGGCCGCAGCGGTGACGAGGGTCTTGGCCGTGGTGGAGGCCCCCACGCCCTTCTGGACGGCGACCCGGTGAGCGTTCACGGCAAGCAGTCCGCCGCCGCCGAACAGGTGCGCGCCGATGGCCGCGGCGTTGACCGGCGTCCACTTCGCCCACCCCGACGAGGCGATCCGCGCCCTGGCCTGGGCCGTCTCGCTTTGATCCCTCGCTGCCCCGTTGAGACCGACCGCACCCATGAGCGAGCCCCCGAACCAGGCTGCCAGACCCACATCGTGCAGGCTGCGGATGAGGGTATTGCGATCGGACATGGCAGTGCTCCTTGGAACAGGGGACGGGACGGGCGCCGACAAATACGTCGAACACCACCCCACCCTCGCCGGAGCCCGGCCCCGCCGCCACCACGACTGACCCGGACGGATGCAAAGGCCCGGGAGGACGTGTTCTTCCAGGGCAGCACTTGCGTTCATGGTCGACGCGGCTCCCGCGCCGCCCAGCTACCGCGCTCGCAGTCGTTACGGTTGCCTGGAACACCCGCCCACTGTCAACGCCCTGCGGGGGTCGCCCACCCCGGGAGCTCCGGCCGAACTGCTCGCAGATGCGCGTCAACGACCGTACGGAGCGATGGGCACCGACCTTCGAGGAATCGCGCCGGACGTTCTCCCCCGCCCCGCCGGTCGACGCGTCGCTCGCCTCCCGCCATGACGAGACCTGGTTCGTGGAGTCCGTGTTCGCCGAACGGCGGCTGTCCACGCCATGGGTACTGTGGCCATCGACCACCGAGGCGGACGCGGTGCGGGAGTGGCTGACGTGGGCATCGGTCGGGAGGGAAGGCGTCTTGCAGACAGGGCTTGCAGTAGTCCATTTGACCGTGCGGGGAGATGACGTTCGGGCTGTCATGCCACGGGTCTGCCGATTTGTCGTTGCTCGCTGTTTGACTCGGCCGGTCAGTCGGTTCCTGGGGCGGTGAGAGTGGTCCGCAGCAGGTCCAGGAGGACGGTGGCTGCGGGGCTGGAGGGGCCGTTCGTCCGCCAGGTCAGAGCGACCCGGCCGCGTAGCTGCGGTTCGGTGATCTCCAGCGTCCGCAGCCCGAAGGCTGAGGCCGCGCCGGCGGGCAGGGCCGGAACCACCGCCACGCCCAGGCCGCGGGCGGCGAGCTGTGCGAGGAACGGCGGGGCGGCTGCCTCGAAGGCGATGCGGGGCTGGAACCCGGCCTGCGCGCACGCGCGGTCGAGTACTCCACGGATGCCTGTGCCACGTGGCAGGCTGATCAGCGGGCGATCTCGGAGCTCGGCCAGCGCAATGCTCGTGCGGTCCGGGGGTGTGAGGGCGGGGTCGTCCGGGGCGACGGCTGCGACCAGGGGTTCGTCGACCAGGACCTGGAGGGAGATGCCCGGTGGGGGTTGATCGTCGGCGAGTCCGATCACGGCGATGTCGAGTTCGCCCCGGTGCAGCGAGGTGAGCATCCGCTCCGAGGTGTCCTCGGTCAGGGCGATCTCGACCCGGGGGTGGTCTTCGTGGAAGCCGGCCAGAACAGCGGCCAGGTCGAACTCAGGGGCGGCTGCGGCCGCGCCCGAGACCAGCCCGATCGCGACCTGGCCGCGCAGCAGCCCGGTGAACTCCTCCGCGGTCTGGCGTACCGCTTCGACGGCGGTGATCGCGGCCCGCGCGTACGGCAGTACGGCCTCGCCCACCTCCGTCAGGGTCACCGACCGGCCGGAGCGGTCGAGCAGCCGGTGCCCGAGTTCCTTTTCGAGCTGCCGGACTTGGGCACTCACGCCCGGCTGTGCGAGGTGCAGACGTGCGGCGGCGCGGGTGAAGTTGGCTTCCTCCGCGACCGTGACGAAGTACCGCAGCTGCCGAATGTCCATAACTGATCATTCTAGTTGCGAGACATGCAAACTCTTGGACTTATGATCGGGCTGCCGACAGCCTTGACGCCATGGGGAACACGAGGCACCGCAGACCAGCGGCGGAGACCAGAGCCGCAATCGCAGGCGAACGCCGGGAGCTGGCAGCCATGCTGGACGGCCTGTCGGCCGAGGAATGGGATGCGCCGACCCTGTGCGGGGGATGGCGGGTACGGGAGGTCGCGGCCCACATGACGACGGGGTTTCGGTATTCGCTCTCCAAGATCGCGTGGGAACTGGTCAGATCGCGAGGCAGCCTCCACCGGATGACCGATCGATGCGCCCACAAGGACGCGGCCGCCCATTCGACGCGTGAGCTGGCCGCATTGCTCCGTGACAACGCGGATCATCCCTGGAGGCCGCCGGTCGGCGGGATCGAGGCGGCCTTGGGCCACGATGTGATTCACGGCCTGGACATCACCGTCGCGCTGGGCCTGGGTCGCCGGGTTCCCGAGGATCGCGTGCGCATCCTCCTGGAGAGCGTCGACGCCAGGACCCTTACGCTCTTCGGAGCCGACCTGGGCGGCATCGAACTCCGCGCCGACGACCTCGACTGGTCCTTCGGTACCGGAACGCCGCTGTCCGGCGCCGCACAGGACCTCCTCCTGCTCGCCTACGGCCGACGGCACCCCCCAGGGCACCTCCACGGCGAGCTGAGCGACCGCTTCCTCGCTGCGCAGGCGTGACGGCGGCATTCCCCGGGCGGTCACCTGGATGCCCTGCCGGCCGACGACGACACCGCAGGAAGCAACCCCGCCCCGCCCTACGCCTCCCCGCTCTACGCCGTCCCGCAAAAGCCAGTGCCGTTGAAGTCATCCGGATCCTTCACCGGACCGCCGCAGAACCGTCAAGGCTCAGGTGTCTCGACCAGCCCTGGCCCCACACGCACCCATTCACGGAGCCAACGAACATGCGCATCAGACTCCTCCAGGGGCTCGCCCTCCTTGCCACCGGCCTCCTCGCCGGCGCATTCGGCTACGGCGCGGCCAACCTCGTTCCCACCTTCAACGCCGTACCCCTCGACATGCGGCTGTCATTCCACGCCGAGCTGATGAAGATGAACGGCATCACCATGCAGGCGGCGATGGCCGTCTCGACGCTGAGCTCCCTCACTCTGGCGACTCTGACACGCGGCCGCGCCCGGCTGATCGCGGGTTCGGCAGGCCTGCTGACCTTCGTGTCCTTCCTGATAACCCGGCTCGGCAATGTGCCGATCAACGGCCAGATCAAAGAATGGGCGCTCACCTCGGCGTCGGCCGACCACGCGGAGATCCTGCAGCGCTGGGAGCTGTTCAACAACCTGCGCACCATCACCGCCCTCACCGCGTTCGCTCTGCTGATCACCCTCGCTCTGAGGCAACCGCCGGCTGACCACGCTGCTCCGAAGAACCAGTTGGTGCCAAGCACCTCGGCCTGAGCACGGTTCGGTCCCCCCTGCGGGGACTCCCACGCCTCAAGGGTCGACCGGACCCTGCACCTGCTGATCACGGCAGCGGACTATCAGGCCACTGACCGGCTGTACACAAGGCATCGTCTTCCAAAGGCTGAACGACCCCTACCACCCTTCGGTGCGGGGCTGGCAGAAGTACAAGACGCGCGGCACGACGGAGGCGGTCGTCGGCGCGTTCAGCGGCCCTCTGACCGCTCCCCGGACGCTGCTTCTCGGCAGGTTACGACGAGGAAGGCTTCGTGGATGTCGGCTCGGCGTTCCCAGCGGATGCGCAGTCGTTGGAAGCCGTGGAGGCAGGCGAAGGGGCGTTCGACCACCCGTCGGTAGGTGCCCAGGCCGGTTCCGTGTCGGGTGCCGCGGCGGGTGATGGCCTGCACGATCCCGCGGCTGCGGACCGGCCCGTCTCGGGAAGCAGAAGCGCCCCGCGCGGCGAGGTGGCGAGCGGGACGTCGGATGGTTCGTCACCTGCCCTCCGGGCGCCACTCGTCGCGGATCCGCACCGGTCGGCGTACGGCAGCGCGAGCAAGAACAGCGTCGGGCAGGGCGTGCGGTGCTTGCGCATCGGACTGCCGGTTCAAACAGAATGATGCGCTGGTAAGCGGGGGGTGACTTGGTCTCGGTTCCCCGCTCCCTTCGCCGCGCAGGTGTACGGCCTCTGACCGACGGGGCGTCAAGGCCTGCCGTAGGACCTACCTATCGATGCCGGCGGGATATAGACAACATTAGGGTCATAGGGGGCAGAGGGGGTGCCGGGGTCAGGCGCGGCTGACCGAAGCCAGTCATAAAACTCGAAAATGCCCCACAATGGCAGGGCGATGAAAAGCCCCAGCACCAGCAGAACCTGGGCCCCAGCGAGGACCCGGTAGTTGCAGATCCTCATCCAATCTCTGGGAAGTCGGAGCATCAGACCTCGCTCTCGTGCGTCCCCGCCGTGAGAGACGGCACAGAGACCTGTTCCCGCTCAGCGGCCGTGGCGAACATGTGGTCGACGCTTCGCAGCGTCCCACGCCTCCCGGGCCCCCGAGCAGGGCCCTGCACGCGACTGCCCGTGATCTGGCGCCGTCCGGCTTCCGGCACGACGCCACTGTGCCCCCGCCGCGCCGCCGTCCGGTATGACGTCACCGTCCTCGCCGCGTCGCTGTCCGATCTGCTCCGGGACGGTCCCTCCGTGCCCGTAGGGTCGCCTCCTCGAAAATTCGGCCGACGAGTCGACTGGAGCTCTCGGCATCGGCAGGAGCCCGCACGGGGGCGTTCGAGGGGTTGGCGCGTTCCGTCTCCCCCGTTCGTCCGTTCACGCCATCTCCTTTCCTTTCGGCTGCTGGGGGTCCCTCCGGTACGCGCTGGTTTGACATTGCTGTGACCAACCGCCAACCTGCTTCTACTAGTTCACTAGTAGAAGGTGAATTCCTGTGGTGCGGTACCGCATCGACCGACGCAGCGGCGTGACCGCGTACATGCAGATCGTTCAGCAGACCAAGCAGGCGATGCGGCTGGGCGTGCTGGTCGCCGGGAGTCGGCTGCCCACGGCGCGGGAGGTCGTGGCTACCACCGCGATCAATCCCAACACCGTGCACAAGGCCTATCGGGAACTGGAGCTTGAGGGGCTGGTCGAGTCGCGGCGGGGGGCCGGGACGTTCGTGGTCCGCTCGCTCTCACGGCCTGAAACGGCGTCTGACTCAGCCCTGCGCGCGGGGCTGTGGACGTGGCTGCGGGAGGCTCACGCGACCGGACTCGACCGCGAGGACGTGACCGCCATGTTCACGGCCCTCATCGAGGAGTACGGGGCCTTTTCCCGGACGCCGGCGCCACAGGGGGAGACCTTCCTGGCGGCGCAGGACACCACGGCAGGAGAAGTGGACGACATGACGCATACGGAGGACGCAGGGTGAACCCCCTACACGAAGGCTCCACCACAGGCCTGGCATCGCACCAGAGCGCTGCGGAGGGCCGGGAGACACCGGCGCTCGAAGCTCGGGGGCTGGGGCGCCGGTTTCGTCGGAACTGGGCGCTGCGCGACTGCGACTTCCGTGTGCCCGCCGGGCGGATATGCGCTCTGGTGGGCCCCAATGGCGCGGGTAAGACGACTTTGCTGTCCCTGGCCGCTGACCTGATGGATCCCACCTGCGGTCAACTCCGGATCTTCGGCGACTCCCCCAAGTCGCCGGCCAGCCGCAGTCGTGTGGCGTTCCTCGGGCAGAGGAAACCGCTCTACCCGGGCTTCACCGTCGAAGAAATGCTGAGGACGGGGCGGGAGCTGAACCCCGGATGGGACCAGGCAAGAGCGGAGCGGCTGGTACGTCAGGGCGACATACCGCTGCACGCCGGGGTCGGCAGCCTCTCGGGAGGGCAGCGCACGCGCGTCGCACTGGCCCTCGCCTTCGGCAAGCGGCCTCGGCTCCTGCTGCTGGACGAACCGATGTCGGACCTGGATCCTCTCGTACGCCACGAGATCACGGGCGCGCTGATGAGTGAGGTGGCCGAGCACGGCACGACGGTACTGATGGCGACACATTTGGTCTCTGAGATGGAAAACGTGTGCGACTACCTGGTCACGGTGACCGGTGGCCAGGTGCGACTCGCCGGTGACGTCGACACGATCCTCGCCTCCCACACGCTGCTCGTGGGACATCACGCGGGCGAGGGCCTGCCCGCTGATCTCGCGCTGCACACGGTCGTGTCGAGGGACACGACGGGAAGTCAGCTCACCGCTCTGATCCGCCCACGGGGTCCTGTGGCGGACCAGTGGGTCCAGCACGAGCCGAGCCTGGAGGAACTGCTGATCGCCTACCTGGGCGCCTCCGGCGTTCCGCCCCTGCTCACCCCCAGCGCGCGCCTCGGCGCGAGTCAGGACGTCGCATGACCGCCACCGCAATCACCCGCGCAGTCGGCGTGCGCCGTCGCGGCCCGCACTTGTCAGGGCTGACCTGGCTGACCTGGCGTCAGCACCGCTCCGCCTTCTGGACCGGCATAGGACTACTCGCGGCGTTCGCCGTCTTCGTCGTGTCGCAGCGCTCCGCCATGCTCGCCTACATCGACGCCCACCACCTGGCCGGCTGCGTCTACGACGCCCCGGAAACCCGGTGTGAGGGGACGAACGCCTTCCGGAGCCGGTTCTACCCGGTCATGCACTACACCGGCCTGCTGGTCTCCTTCGTCCCCCTCCTCATCGGCGTCTTCCTCGGCGGCCCCTTGATCGCCCGCGAGCTGGAGAACGGCACGTACGAGCTGTCCTGCTCGCAGTCCGTAAGCCGCACCCGCTGGATCGTGTTCAAGCTCGGCGTGCCCGCTCTGGTCACGCTGATCGGCACCGGTATTCTCTCGGCGCTCTACACCTGGTGGTGGAGGCCGGCGGACACCTTGCTGCATGGGATGTACTGGTACCAGTCGCCACCGTTCAACATCGTCGGCGTTGTCCCCGTCGCGCTGTCGCTGCTCGCTCTGGTCGTGGGTGCGGCGACGGGCATGGTCCTGCGCCGTACGGTGGCGTCCATGGTGGTCACCAGCGCGGTCAGTGTCGCGGGCTGGCTGGCTCTCAACGTCCTGCGGCCTCATCTGTGGCCCGTCCGCGAGGACACCGCCCACCAGGTCACGGCCGACTTCGACGGCTCCGCCGCTCCGCTGGGCGAATTCATCCCGCACGGGTGGCCCCTGGACCTGCCCAGCAAGCCCTACAGCTCATGGGACGTCGATTCCGGCTATCTCACCTCCTCGGGACACCACTTCACCTCCAGTGCCTGCGGCGACCAGACCGAAGCCTCGGCCCACTGCCTCAAAGCGCACGACGTCGTGGGCGTGTGGGTCCAGTACCACCCAGCCTCCCATTTCTGGCCCATGCAGGGGGCAACAGCCGGGGTGATCCTCGCCGCGACAGTGACCGTCACCGCGTTCAGCATCTGGTGGGCACGCCACCGGGCGTGACCCCCGACTGGCTTCGTTGATCTCCAAGGGCTTCTGGCACAGATCTTGGGGAGCGGTCGCGGGGGGCGAGGGTGTCGTTGTCCGTCAGCCGCAGCACGGTGCTGCGGCTCGTCGAGGCGCTGCCCGAACCGAATCTGCCAGCCCCGAGAGTGGTCGGCGTCGAGGAGTACGCGACGCGCAAAGGCCGGCACTACGGCACGGTGCTGGTCGACGTCGAGACGCGACGGCCGGTGGACCTGCTGCCGGACCGGGAGGCATCGAACCTGGCCGCCTGGCTGGCCGAGAGGCCAGGGATCGAGGTCGTCTGCCGGGACCGGGCTCCGTTCTTCGCCGAAGGCGCCACCGTCGGGGCACCGCAGGCTGTGCAGGTCGCGGACCGCTGGCACCTGTGACACAACCTCAGCGAAGCCGCTGAACGGTGTGTCGCCGACCATCGGGGCTGCCTGCGTGGCACTGCGCCCGAGCCGCCCCGGCAGGTCAAGGAACCGGAAGAACCAGCTGACCCTACTGGCTCACCGTGGCCGACGGGCCACCGGTTCGCCGACAGAACCCGGGCCAACCATGCCGCTGTCCACGCTTTGCTGGCGGCCGGCCACAGCCGCCGTGCGATCCAACGCCAGCTCGGGATGACCTTCCACGGCCAGTGGCAGGGCCGCCCCTCCGTCCTCGACGAGCACAGGCCCTACCTGGACGACCGCTGGAACCAGGGCTGCACCAACACCTGGAGGGCATGGGAGGAGATCGTGCCACTCGGCTACACCGGCAGCTACCAGCGAGTTCGCGCCCACTTCCGCACCAAACGTCTTTCGGCCGATCCGCGCACCGCACCCCCGCCCTCACCCCGAACCGTCGCCAGCCGGATCCTGCGCCACCCGACTCCCTCTCCGAGGTCGAACAACTCCGGCTCAAGGCCGTCATGAGCCGCTGTCCCGAAGGGGAAGCCCTCACCGGACATGTCCGCTCCCTCGCCCAGATCCTCACCGGGCGACAGGGCCAACGGCTGCCCGAGTGGCTCGACGCAGTCCACCAGGACGACCTACCCGGTCTCCACACCCTCGCCGCCGGCATCGATCGCGACCGCGCCGCGGTCACCACCGCGCTCACGCTGCCCTACAACTCGGGCGTCGTGGACGGGCACGTAAACCGCATCAAGATGCTCAAACGCCAGATGTTCGGCCGAGCCGGCTTCGCACTCCTGATGAAACGAGTGCTCCTCGCTCCAAGACCGATGCCAACACGTGAAACGCTTCCGACAACGATCAACCCCACCGCAGGAGCCGCGAAGGCACCGCGCTGCTTTCAGACGATGCTCTCGCAGCCGTGGCTCGCGGATCGTCGCGTCGAGAAGAGCCACTACGAAGCTCACGTCAGGGACTTTCCCTCCCAGCCGTTCGCTGATCTGGGTTCTGCAGATCTGGATCTCGCTGGCGAGAACGGCCAGGGTCTTGCCACTGGCGTCGACTTGCACGCGCAGGAACTCGGCGAGCGCCTTCACCTCCGCGCTCTCATCGGCCGGAGCTTTTTCCCGGGCCGGCCGCCCCTCCCCCGCCCCACCATGATGTTCCCCTCAGCCTTCCCGGCATCCCGCGGCCTGAGCCGCCCTGCTGGTGGACCAGCCTGGCCACGGCTGAGCAGGGGATGCGTCCTGCTGCTGGCGGCCAAGTCCCTCTTCGGCCGACCGGCGCGGGTCTGGGCCGACGGCGGTTATACCGGTCATCTCGTTCGACTGGAGTGCGGCACAGCTCGGCGTTGCCCTCGAGATCGTCCGCCGCAGCGACCCCGCCGCTGGGTCGTGGAAAGATCCTTCGCCTGGCGCCTGCGCAGCCGGCGCCTGGTCCGGGACTACGAGCGGCGCACCGACACCGGCGAAGCCGTCGTCCTGTGGTCGATGGCCATGAGCGTTTTCAGCGCTGCCTCTCCAGGGTGAGGACGGCCTTGGCGATTGACGTCATTCGATTCGGACTGCATCGCGATCTTTTGAAGATCCGCCAGGACTTGAGGCGTGCCATTCCGCGTTCGACGGGCGCTCGGGACGTGGCCAGTGCACGGTGACCGTCCGTTCTGGCGGGGTCAGCTGCCCGCCGGGTGGGCGTCTGCGCCCGGTGGCGACCCAGGGTCCGGCGCCCGTGTAGGCGCGGTCGGCCAGGATGGGGACGCCCTGCCGTTCGCAGATCCGGATGATCCGATGAGTGCGGGCCGCGGGCAGGTCGTGGCACCGGCCCGGCAAAGGCCGGCGAGATCCACAGCACGTGCCCGGTTGGGTCCGTACGGCTGACCCAGCCATGGCCGACGAGACACAGCCGACCGCCCCCGCTGCCTGGCTGGAGCCTGACTGAGATGCCGTGTCTCGCTCCTCCGGTCGCACATCGGATCAGACCGGTTCGGGCTGTGCCTCGCGTCGCGGTTTTGGCGGGTGGGCCGGTACGGCCGTCAGTTCAGACAGCCTGGTGATCCGCGCATAGCCGTAGACCACTGAGGCCAATGCCAGCATGAGCAGTGGGCCGAAGACCCACGGATGGGCGGCCATCTCCCTCGACAGACAGCGGTAGGACGCCAAGAGGGCGGTGAAGACCGCCGCGCCGTAGACGACGAACCGCTTCGCCGACCGGTCCCAGCCGCGGTCGAGCGAGCACAGCGCCATATCGATCGTGAGGGTGAACACCACACCGGCGATGATGTCCGCCCCGTAGTGGTAGCCGAAGCCCAGGGTTGCGCCCAGCGTGGCGATCAGCCAGAACGCGCCTGCGAATCGCAACACCCATGGGCCCCTTAGGGCATGGATGAAGATCGCGGTGGCCCATGCCGTGTGCAGACTGGGCATGCAGTTGCGCGGGGTGGTCTCGTCGAAATGCATCGGCTGCGGAGTGCCGACCGGCGGCGGCGTGTCCGGCCACAGGTTGGCCACGGCCCAGTGCCCCCCGTCGGCACCGTAGGCGAAGACTGGTCCGACCACCGGGAAGATCATGTAGATGCCGGGCCCCAGCAGGCCGATGACCAGGAACGTGCGCACCAGATGATGGCCCGGGAAGCGGCGCTCGACCGCCACATGGCGCAGTTGATACAGCGCAACCGCGACCGCCGCAACCGCGAGCTGGATGTAGACCCATTCGAGAATGTGGGCGCCGACCGTGCCGGTGGCCGCGACGATCCGGCCCGCCAGCCACGACGGGTTGCCCAAGGCGTGATCGGCGGTGGCCACGTACTGGTCCAACACCGTCGGGCGGGTCTTGGACGTGATCAGCAGCCAGGCGTAGCCGGTCTTGCGGCCGGCCACCAGTAGCAGGGCCAGTCCCACGCCTTTCAGCAGCAGGACACGGTCCTGGCCGGTTCGGCGCGTGACGGCGATGACACCGCAGGCCAATGTCACGCACAATGCGCCGTTGCCGAACATCATCTCGGCGCCGACAGCCCGTCGCACGAGCCAGAAGACGACGTCGATGCCGATCGCCGCGCCGAGCGCGATGAGCCGCTGGCGCCAGGTGAGCACCACCATCATCAACGCCATGCTGGCGTACAGCACGGTTCCCGACCTGGGGGCGAAGATCACCTCTCGCACCTGGTCGGTGATCGGCCCCCGCTCGCCGTATCGACGCGAGGCGATCTCCAGTGCGATAAGCAATCCAAGGCCCACCACGGTCACGACGACCCGCAACATGCTGCGTGGTTGACGCCATGGAACCGCCCGAAGGCTGTCACCTATTCGCGAGGAATCTCGCATTATCCTAGATTTCAATTTTTAAGCCGATTTGTATATTTAAAGATTATTGTCATGAGCTCGACTATGCTAGCGGAGTAGGCGGCTTCGCTGATCCCCGGTATGTCGAAGACAGCGATCGGGGCCGGTCCCCCGAGGTTGCGGCGACCGGTTTGTCCTGGACCGGCATCACGATCTCCCGGACGGGACGGCTTCGGGAGTCACTGCATAGCCCTGCGGCTTGATCAATGTCGATGAGATTGGGAGTCCCTCACGGCCCGGCGAAGGGCTGGACGGCCGCCCATCGGCGAATCCTCTGATGCGGTCGCGCAGGACGGATTGACCGATGTACGGGGCGACGGTGGCGACGAAGTTTCCCCGTGATCTCGGACACGTGATCGTGATCAGCTGCTCGGACAACCACGCCATCAGGTCCGGTCGCGGTGTGGGTCTGCAGGCCGCAGGTGACGTGCAGGGAGCGGGTGCGGCGGTGCCACACCGTGTGGCGGCGCGTGGCCACCGGCGGGGTGTAGCCGCCGACCAGCAGCGTCTCTCCGTCACGGGACAGCCGCATGAGCGGCGGTTCCAGCCGGTGGCTGCCGAGGATGTTGGGAGGTCGTCCCAGGCCATCAGTCCGGCTACATCGAGGGCGCCGGGTACGTGGCGGAGTTCGCGGTGCAGTGTCTGGGCGAGGAAGTCCTCGCCCAGCGGGACTTTCGAAGAGTTTCACGGCGGGGTTCCCTGCGACGCCGTTGCCGGGGCCGGCCGCGGAACTGGCCTCCGACTCACTCTGTTCCGACCAAGGGGAAGTTGGCTTGGATCTGAGCCTGCGGACAACCCTCCTCCTGCTGGCCGCGTACCGGAAGAAGCCCCGCGCGTGACCTGAGCGGACAGCCTGCGGTCGATCTCTCTGAAGCCTGACCAGAGGGTCGGGGCGGAGGTCCTGAAGGAGGCGCTCTCGCGCTTCCTGGAGGTCTGAGCGCGCCCGGTGCTGCCCTCATTCTTGCACTCGGAGCTCGTTGTGAGGCGGCCCGCTCTCGCGGAAAGATCGACAGCGTTGTCGATACAGGACCCGCGGCCGGGCGGCGCCCGTGAAAAGCGCTGTTCACGCGCCTGTAGGAGTCCGCCTCAAGGAATTCGAAGGGAGCGCCGACGTGCGCACTTCAGGAGCGTTACGGAAGAGACGCTGGGCGCGACGCTCTGTGAGCGAAGGATTACTGGTTCTGCTGGTCTCACTGGCGTTGATGTTCACCACGGCCGCCGAACCCGCCGCGGCCCGGGGCACCGAGGCCGCGCCGGTCAAGGCGTGCGCCACGCACGCCACTTCCTTCACCGCCGATTCCGGCGACGGTGGGCCCGTGACCCTGCGCATGGGCTGCGCGCAGGACGCGGGGGCCCTTCGCCCGCTCGCGAAGAGCGACGACGACCTCGTCATGGCCTTCGACTTCCACGTGCCGGAACGCCGCCAACAGGCGCGCGACCTGACCAGGACGCTGGTCGAGGAGACGCGTGCCGACCAGCGCGCGGGAATGAGCCTGGCGGAGTCGTTCACCAAGCGCGCCCAGCGCGACAGCGTAGGGGTTTACCCGCCCCAGGGAGGAGGCCCCGACTTCGACGGGCAGGTGTACGCCGTCGACGACAGCCTCGTACTGATTGCCCCGGCGGGCGACATCGGCACCGCGGCGAACTGGTGGCAGAAGTGGATCGCCGCCGGCGTCTCTCTGGGCATCACCATCGCGTCCTCGGCGGTGTGCCTGCTCGCCTTCAACGTGGGGGCGCCCGCGGCCGCCCCGGTGTGCGGAGCCGTGGGCGGCGCGCTCGGCGCGCTCGTCGGCGAGCTGATGAACGCCTACTTCGACGGCAGGTCGCTCGGCGAGGCCGAGGTCTGGAAGGAGGCGTTGGCCGTCGCGATGTGGGGCGCGGTCGGCGGGGCCTTCGCCGGACAGCTGATGAACTGGGCCGCTGCCGGCACCACCTCCCTGATCACGCGGGTGCAGGTCTCCCTGCGGCACTTCGCCACCAGGATCAAGGCCTTCGGCGACGTGCTCACGTTCATGGCCGGCAGCATGGAGGGCATGGGCCCGAAGCTCCTGGAGGCCCTCGAACGGCTCCGCGGGATCGGCGGGACCGCCACGCCCCTGCGGGTGATGGTCGTGGGCGACTCCATGTCCCAGGGTGACGAAGGCGACTGGACCTGGCGCTACCGGCTGTGGCAGTGGTTCAGGAGCCAGCGCGTCGAGGTCGATTTCGTCGGCCCGTACAAGGGGACCAAGAGCCATTCCGACCCCGTCGGTCCCCCCGTGCCGCCGCTCCAGGGCGAGCCCACCCACCCCTCCGGCGAGAACCTGCCCGTCTCGGGCCGGTACGCCGCCGGGGTGGACGAGGGCTTCGACAGCGACCACTTCGCGGTCTGGGGGCGCCAGGCGGCCCAGGACAAGAAGCTGATCGGCTCGATGGTCACGCAGTACAGGCCCGATCTGCTGCTCGTCGGCCTCGGGTTCAACGACATGGGGTGGTTCGTCAGCGGCGCCCAGGGCACGCTCGACAGCGTGAAGACCCTGGTCGACAACGCGCGCGCCGCCAAACCCGACCTGCGGTTCGCCGTGGCCAACGTCCCCCAGCGGTCCGCCATCGGGGGCCGTGAGGACCTGCCCGTCACGACCGCCACATACAACGACATGCTCGCCAGGGCGATCCCGTCCTGGAGCACCCTCACCTCCCCGGTGGAGTCGGTCGGCTGGGCAGGCTCGTACGACTGTGCCCCCAAGGCGTGTCCGGCGGCGTACGACGGTCTGCACCCCAACGCCCTGGGCGAGTTCCAGATAGCGCGGGCCTTCGAGCAGACCCTGCACCGGCGCTTCGGGATCGGAAGCTTCGTCCCCGACGCTCCCCGTACGGTCCCGGCCCGGCCGACGCCCGCCGTGTCCGGTCTCGTCGCCGAGGCCGTCCCGAGCGGGATCAAGGTGACCTGGCAGCCGGTCTTCGGCGCCCACGGCTACACCGTCCGCAGCCGGATCGCGGGCAACGCCGTGTGGAGCGAGCTGCCGGTCGCGACGAACCGTTTCGACACGACCTGGACCATGGACGGTTGGAAGTGGGAGTACCAGGTCCGCACCGACAACGGTGACGACGGCACGTCCGCGTGGTCTCCGACGGTCAGCGCGGTCGCGGACCCCAGGACCGCGGCCCCACCCGAGAAGATCGTCAGCCGTCCCACCGCCACAGGCGTCGACGTGTCCTGGGACGCCCCGAAGGGCCCGTACACGGACACGATCGACCGCTACGAGATCATCCTTTGGGACAAGGACACCCCCGGCGCGTTCTTCCAGGGCACGGCGGTCAAGGGGAGGTCGGCGCACATCGACGATCTGAAACCCGGCCACCACTACCTCGTCGCGGTGGTCACCTGGAACGGGGCGGGCGGCGGCATGCCCGGCGTGGCCCGCTCGGTCACCGTCGGTGCAGGCACGCCGCCCACGCCGACGGACCTCAAGATCAGGGCCGTCGATGCCACGACCGTCCAGCTGGACTGGAAGGGCTCGAAGGAGACCGCCGGATACCGAGTCTGGGTACGGAACGTCACCGAGGGCGGCGCCTTCACGTCCGACGAGTACGTCACCGAGGACACCGGCCGGGGCATCGCTTTCCTGTTCCCCGGCTACTGGAACTTCGAGTTCTGCGTGACCGCGATCAACGGCGCGGCCGAGTCCGGCAGGTCGAACTGCGTCTCCCTTCCGGGCCCGCCGCCATCGGATCCGAACACGGGTGGCGGCCCGCCGCCGTCGGATCCGAACACGGGTGGCGGCCCGCCGCCGTCGGATCCGAACACGGGTGGCGG